>JAITQV010000605.1 GCA_031288765.1 Planctomycetaceae bacterium | reverse complement strand
ATTTTCCGCAGGACTACTTGAACGCCCGGATTGGAAAGGTGAGTGGATTCAACATCCGAAAACCACGCCGGATAAACAAATCTGGTTTCGTAAAAAACTAACACTTGATACGGAAACCGTTTCGGCATTTATATTTGTTGCATCAATCGGATATCACGAGTTGTATGTCAACGGTCAAAAAGCGGATGAGCGTGTACTTGCCCCTGTAATATCGCGAATCGATAAACGTGTTCTTTACGTAACTTATGATGTTGCCCCTTTGCTCAAAAAAGGGGAAAATGTTATCGCTCTTTGGTATGATGCCGGTTGGACACGGCATTATGGTTTCGCAAAAAATGTTAATCAGGCATTTTTGTTGCAACTTAACGGAACAACGGAAGACGGTAAGATTTTTTCATTACAGAGTGATACGTCATGGAAATGCGCCGAAAGTTACAGCCGTTATTACGGCGGCAATTTCCGATACAATGAATTTGGCGGTGAGGAAATTGATGGGCGTATTTATTGTTCCGACTGGAATACCGTTGCATTTAATGAGGACACATGGGTAAATGCCGCGAAAATTTCGCCGTTAAAAAACGAGACGGAACCGATTCTTTCCGCGCAAATGATGGAACCGTCGCGGGTTATCAAAACGGTTTCGGCAACAGAAATTGTTCCTATTAAAACAGAAAACGGCAATACAATCTGGCGGTTTGATATGGGGGAACAATTTGTCGGACACATTGATGCAACATTTAATGGTCTTGCGGCGGGCGATATTGTTGATATTAAAATCAGTAACAATAGCAAGGATGCCGACGGAGTACAAGGCGAAAAAGTCGGTTCGTTTGTGATTTGCGAATTTAGTCAGAAACAACGTTATATTGCCCGCGGCGAAGACGGCGAAAAATTCCGTAACCGGTTCAATTATTTCGGCGGACGCTATGTTCATTTGATTGGGTTGAAACAACCGCCGAAACTTACCGACGTAATCGGTTACGTTATTACGAGTGCGGGAAAACGTACTGGTTCGTTTGAGTGTTCCGAACCGCTTTGGAATCAAATTTATGAGATTGACCGTTTTTCGTATGAAATGTGTATGCCGGAAGGTGTTACGGTTGATTGTCCGCATCGGGAACGGCTCGGTTATGCTGCGGAAGGAACGTTTCAAACGATGTGGGGACTTGGTTTGCCCTGTTTTGATTCGGCGGCGTATTATGTGAAAAACATCCGTGATTGGGAAGATGTCCAATTTCCTAATGGTCGGTTTTGTGTTGTTGCCCCGCAAATTTGTGACGATTACGGCAGTCCGCTCTGCGGTGCGGCAATGACAACAATCGCTTGGGAACACTATCTCGCTCACGGCGATAAAAAAGTTTTAGAAACCGTTTACGAACCGGGAAAACGATGGCTTGAGTTTTTGAACAATTATGTTGTTGACGGACAATTAACACAGTATTCCCAAAATCCCGGTCATTTTCTTGGCGACTGGTTATTGCCCGGCGGACGATTGGAGATGGGCGATAATGTACTTGCGATATTTTACAATAATTGTATTTATGCGGTAACGCTTGAACAATGGATTAAAATTGCCGAAGAATTGGGGCGCGATCAGGAAACATCCGTTTATCGTGAACGTCTGGCGGTGATTCGTAAAAAAACGCACGAAAAATATTACAACACCCAAACCGGTGTTTATGTCAACGGTGATCAGTTACGGACTGCCGCACCGCTTTATACCGGAGTTGTCCCTGAAAATTTGCGGACGGCAATGCTCGATCATTTGGAAAAAACAATGAGCGGGGAAAATTCGTTTTTCGATGTCGGAAGTTTTGGGCGTTATCCGTATTTCAAAACTCTTTTTGCTTATCCGCGCTTTCAGGAAATTATTGCAACAATTCTTGCCAAGACAACGTATCCGGGTTACGGTTATTTTGTCAGTCAGGGTGAAACGGCTTTGCCGGAAGCGTGGGAAATTAATCTGGCATCACGAGCCAATCGAACACATATTCACACCTCATACACGGGTATATCCGGTTGGTTTTTCAAGTGTCTTGCGGGAATTGAACCGCTTGCAGGCAATGCCGGTTATCGTCAATTTTCGGTTCGTCCGCAAGTTGTGAAACGGTTGACTTTTGCCAAAGCAACTCTTGAAACTCCGTATGGTTTGATCGAAAGCGGTTGGCACAAAGAGAACGGCAATGTGATTTTCAAAATCGCAATACCGGTTGGAACGGAAGCTGTTGTTGATCTTGCGGACGGCGAAGTTAAACATCTTACGTCAGGGTTTTATCAATTTGAACGTCCCTTGAAATAACCAACAATATTTCAGCGAAATTATTGCTGTTTAAGAATTCCGCTTGCGTCACGTACACAATTTAGACAGTCACAAAAATATAATGCGTTTTTGTGACTGTTTTCGGTGTTTGAGCAGGTTAGGAAAGTGTCTATTGGGGGTCTATTTTTTGTTACCGATTGTTTGACCGGCGATTACTTCGTGTTGGGCGTCGAGTTTTAGTAATTTACTCACGGCGTCTTTGTCAACACTTGTCCGTACAGCACAGGTAAGCCCTTTCGATGCCGAAACAAGATAAACATCCTGCACGGCACAACCACAGGAAATATAGGCTCCGGTTCCGGTTTCTTTCGACTTGTCCACAACATACAAAAAATTGACCGGCGCAACAAAAACATAATCCTGTTTTCCGGCAACCGTCCGGTGATCGCCCTTGACTTTCTCGAATAATTTGTTGGCTTTGGCGTCATACAAATAAACGCCCTCTTTGAGTACAACATACACGGAAAGTTCCTGTTTGTTCAAGGCACTGGGAACAACTCGGCGGTCTTCACGATTGAAACCGTAAGCCGCCCAAAGTAAATTGGAAAGTGTTTGTAAATCAATCGGCGTGCCGGCAGGGTCTTTAATCGACTGCCGCTCGTTGATTGCGTCGAAAAGCGGTTTACCGCCGGAACGTTGCGGAGCCGGAAGTGCAATGTCTTGTGCCATAATAGTTAAAGATAAACTGAAAAAAATGGTTAACGTTAAAAATGTTCGCATAGGTTTGTCTGTGTCAAAAGTGAATCAAAAAACCGGAGATAAAAACATCTTTTCCGGTTCCTCCGCCGGATTCTCCGATTGTATTACTGTCAAACGTAACCGTTAACATATTGAGCGACTATTTTATATCCTTTCATTTTTTTTGCAAGGATACCAAAATATCAATGAATAATAATTGTTAATTTTAATTTGCGGAACCTAAATTACCATGTAATCCGATAAGAAAATTCCCCTTCTTGTGTTGTAAACTCAACACCTTTGTTTTCGTTTCGGAATGGAACATCACGCAATTCCTTACCGTCTGCATCAAACGCTTTTACACTTTGGACAAATGCTTTAACGTTTTGAGCAAGTATCGGCATTTTTAGAAACAATTTTGTTGCCGGTTCGTCGGGAAGCGGTGTTACGGTTGCATTTTTTGCCTTGCGGTCAATTTCAATGCGAAAAGCCCCTTTCGTTTCGGCAAATCCGAAATCAACCGGTTCTGTTAACGGTAAAAATCGTTCGGATAACTTTTCGTCTTCCCATTCAAGCGGTTCCAGTGAAACATTTGAAACACTATTGTCGGAACTTTTCCGCTCGACTTTTAGCCAGCCAATTGCGTAACGGTCGCTTCCGGTATCGAATCCCAACAATTTCGCACGCCGTCCATCGCCTTTTGAATCGTATAAACCAACAACAAGATAATATCGCCCAGCCGGAAGATCTTCGGGAATATTCATTGTGAAGGAATCCGAAACAATTTTATCTTTCCATTGTGAAACCGGCGTTTGGGGAAAACCGCCGCCTAAAACCGCTTCCTTCAATTTTTGATGCCAACTCATTCGTTTTTCCGTACAGTGAACAAAAATACAAAGGTCTTTGTCAAGTTTGCCCTTAACATTCCACGCAAAATCGGCGGAAAATTGATTCCCGCCAAGATATTGAAACGAATTGATTGTTGGTGTAACAGGCAATATATTTGTTGCGTTTTTTTGCCGGGCATTGATATAAACGATGTTCTTATCGCCCGTTCTTTTTTCCGACATTTCAACAACACGATTCTTTATTTTGAACACTCCACATCCTCTTGAATCACTTGCACGACTCGTTGCAAAAAAACCGAATTGAGGAAGAATACACTTAATCCCAAAACCAGTTACATTAGCAAGATTAGAAATACTACTTGTAAGAACCCAATCATTAGCATCAAGATTAATCAAAACTGTTGTTCCGTCATTCCATGTAATTTTTTGCCGGTGAATATTATTATCCGAAAATTCAACTTTAACAATGTGTTTATCGGCAAGATGACGCATCAAATCCTGAGCAAGCCAGTATTTTCGTACCGCTCCGCGTTTTTCACTGCCCCAATCAACCATTAAGGCGTGACCGGTTAATATTTCGGACGAAATATAATCATCGCTCTCAATTCCGTGCAAAAACCGACCGCGCAAAGATTCATAACGATTACTGTAACCAACTCCGTGTAATGAAAACGTGTTGTGATGAACGGCATCAAACCAGGGAACTCGCGACCATTCTTGACATGTTACAGGAATACGGAATTCTCCCGACTCCGGTGAAAGGAACATAAATTGACAATCCGCTCCGTCAAGATGTCCAATAAGCGAATCCATTCCGGCTTCGCTGGAAGTTGTTGCGCTTGGAAAATTTTTGTTCGCTTTTGAAAACCGGTCACGGATTGTGTCAAACGCTTTATGCCACGCGGCTTGTGTTTCCGCGCGGCTGTGGAAATTGCCGTCCCGATCATAAAAATCCATCGGAGGAATTGCTGTAAAAACATCAACAAAATACGTTGACACCGGAAGGTTCGCCGTCAACAGATTGAGATTCCGTTCCAGAAATTTCTGAATTTTATCGGGACGGAATTGATAACTCTGTGCTTCAATACCGTAATTATTCCATGCTTTTCGGGGCTGACCGTTTTCATGAAATGTTGTTACATCGAAACTATATTCCTCCGCATCGGGATAAAAATCAATGTAATTATCATGAATACCGTACTGAATTCCGTTTTCATTGCAAAATTTCAGCGTTTCCTGCATATCTTCCGGCGTTCCCAAACGCGGATTCGGCGGAAAAATATCCGGCAACCGGTTATCGTAACCCCAACGCTGCCAATTATGCACAATAAACAACGAATCGGTCAAACCATACCGAACCGCATTTTTAATCGTTTCAGTATGCTGTTTGTACTGTCCGCCCCAAATATCGAACACAAATCGTCCCGCCTTCGTTTTAAAACCGGACGAAGGAGTTTTTTCACAAATCGGACGATACCGGATTGCACAATCCAACGCCCCGTTCAAACCGGGCAATAATGTAATTGTTGTTGCAGGATGAACACTCAATGTGTATTTTTTCTTTTCAGGATCAACAACAAACGAATCCGGCGGAAAACTGCTCGCCTGTAAAACAGAAATACCGTTCTCAAAATCCATGCCGACATGCGATGTTGACAAATTATGCCCTCCTGCATTTGCGGTGAATGATTTCGGTTCGGCAATACAATAACCGTGACCATAATAAACACGGTTTGCGTGATGCGTTACCGTACCAAATTCAATCCGGTCAATTAAATCAACCGCCGAAGAATCAATCGAAAATTGTAACGCCGCACCGTTTTGAGCCAGCGTAAAAAACAATGTTTCACGTTGACCGTTAATTTCGATGTCCTGCGCCCATTGATTTTCTCCGAACACGTTCCGCTGTTTTTGTACATTTTTTGTTTGCGGTTTTGGCGGACTGTCGGGATTCTGTACATTTTTTGAAATCCACGAACCGGCGTTAATAGATGTAGGATTAAAACCAAGCGGTTGTCCCTTACACGAAATCCGCAAACCGTCAAACTGAACCTGTTTTTCCGCATTTCCAACTCCAATAACGCCGTCAACGAAACCGTTGTAACCAAAAGTTACGGCTCCGGTCAATCCGCCGTCCAGTTTGAAAACTTTCGTATTATCTGAATCCGCTTTGCCGGATTTAACAGCGTCAAGATTTTCCGTAAACAATTTTTGTTTTTCCTCCGGTGTCAGAACAACAGATTTTTCTCCGGCAAAAAGCAAAACATCGCCCCAAAAACAGGAATCACAATTTGTATTACGTTTTGCTCCCGGATCGCTTTCAAGACGTAACATAATCTCTTTTCCGGCGAATTGAGTCAAATCGATTTCGTTTTCGACCCAATCGGTTGAGGCGTTATGTTTCTCGTACACTTTTTCATTATTGACCAGAACACGAAACGTTACGCCGTCGCCGGAAGTTTCCGGCGGGAAAATATCACGAACAGCGCTGTAAAACGATAA
>JAITQV010000594.1 GCA_031288765.1 Planctomycetaceae bacterium | reverse complement strand
TACTCATTACCGCCCCCCAATTGCTCATTACCGCCCCCCAATTTTCTAAAATCACCCATTTTTAACAAAAAGGCAGGTGTTCGCGAGCAAAAGGCAGTTGCCCCGAAGTTAAAGAGAGTTGCCCCGAAGTTAAAGGCAGTTGCCCCGAAGTTAAGGACAGTTGTCTCGAAGTTAGGGACAGTTGCTCCGAAGTCAAAGACAGTTGCCCCGAAGTTTAGGACAGTTGCCCCAAAGTTTAGGACAGTTGTCTATTTGTCCCAAATTGCCAAAGATTTCCTGTTTTTTTCCGTAAAAAGGCGTTTTGTGGGTAGAAGATAGCCTTGCAAGCGGGGTTAAACGGAAAAACATACAAACCGTTGAAGTATTACCAAAATTAACACTTCGGAGAAACAAATTAGGTAATTATTCAGTGAAATGTTTCTACATAATGGTGGTGCAGGTCGAGGAGTTTCACTTCGACCTGCACACTTGTCCTGCGTAATAGTTTGGCAAAAGGACTGAATAGGCACAATATTGGAGATATTTTCCATTGGTAGGAATTTCCTACGGAAATTAGATTGCTGCAATGTGCGTGTTGCCTCCGTTTGCGAACTCTCCGCTGTCAACGACCCGCCGCTAACGCGGATTTGACAAAAAAATGATTTATTTGGGTAAAAAATGTCATTTCTTGTAAAGTTTTGTCCAGAAAGTAGTACGAAAATATCGATAATTCGGAATGAGCCTGTTTATAGACATACTCCGTCTTTGATGATCCTGACGAGATTGGGGAAGATTATGTAAATATGGAAAATGGATAAAAAAATAACCGTTTATCCTTCGGTTCGAGGGGACAAGTATGAGAAACATTGAAAAGTTGACCATAAAAACCGAATCCGCAAAAAAGGCGGTTCCATTTCGGAAAAAATATGGGGCGGAATTGCGGCGGTTCAAGCTAAAAAATGCTTACCTGAAATGGGTTTGGTCATACTCCGTACTGGTCGTACTGGTCATGTTTCTGCTTTGTCCGGCAATCTATGCCCAGCAAGCGCAGGTCAATGTTCGGAATAATGATAATGAAATCGTATTCCGGCTTGATTTTTACGGTGCGGATCAGGGTTCAACCGATGATTTTTCTCAGGCACAAATCAATGCGATTACGGAAGCGGCGAGATATTGGGTGGACATACTCAAGGCAAACGGAACCATGCCGGAAGTTTTGAACGCCGAAGGAAACAAAATCCCCAGCCTGGATAATAACGGCAATCCCATACTCGACGCCGCCGGAAATCCAACCTATCAACGTCAACCGGCTGTCTTCAGTATTTTTTACGACGATACCATTGTCGGAAACGCCAACGCCGGTACAAACGGTTATGTTCAGAGCGATATTGACAATTTTAATCTTGATTTGGCGCAAGCGTTGTTGACCGACGGAATTTACGTTGGTACGGTTGGCGGAAGACACGCAACTATTAATGTCGGTACCGGTTGGAGTGTTCAGTCCGGCAACCAATCCCAAAGCGGAAGAGTTGCGAATGATTTAACACCGGTGTTGATCCATGAAATGGGTCATGCTTTGGGAATTGCGAACAGCGTATGGTACGAAATTGATCCGGTAACGGAAGAAATAAAATGGGTATTTCCCGACATTATTTCCCGATACGACAGCCGATTGCGGGACAACAACGGTAATTCCGCCGGTGTTAAACCCGGCGCACCGGGAAAAGAAGTCGGATACGACAATACGGCGAATCATAGTCAGGCGGGTACTATTTTTGATATGGGAGATCCGCTTACTCCGTATTTGCAGGGCAATCCCTCACATCCCACCTTTGTCGGTAAAAACACGCTCGAATTGTGGTACGGGAAACCCGTCAACCAATTGACCAATTTTGAAAAGAACAGCGGCGTACCGGTTACGGGATACACTTATGATCTCGGCTGGAATTTTCCCAGTCTTCCCTTTCAATGGTCATACAATCCCGGCGGGACATTATCTCATATTGATACAACCAATTCGTTAATGAGTTGGCAGGAATACCGCAACTACCCCGGCTTTACCGAAATCGAAATGGCGGTGATGCAGGATATCGGCTACACGGTGGAACGCCGGAACTTTTTCGGGAAATCGTTTTATGTCAACGGCGACGGAACTCCGTTTTATAATTCCGCAATGTTCGGTTATTGGAATGCGGCGTTACAGAGTTACGACATGTCACGCCCCAACACCGCTTCCTACGCTATCGGGGCGCACCTTTTTGCGAAGGATTTGAATGTTATTCAAACGGGTTCGATTTGGGCAAACGGTCCCGGAAGTGCGGGGATTCGGATTGACGGTTCAAACAACAAATTAACTCTTGCCGGAGGAACAAGCGTTTACACGGACGGTCTCAACGGTATTGGTATTTTGGCGGCTTACGGCAAAAATCATTCAGTTGTTCTTCAACAGGGAAGTTACGTCCACGCAACCGGTCAAGGCGGTATTGGAGTCAGTTTCAATTTCGGGAAAGATTTATTGGGCAGCAATCGCGGTTCTTATTATTACACTCTTATTCCTGCTGTAACCGAGCCGATAACCGGACTTGTCTATGTTGATTACAAGATTCTGGAAGAATTAAACGGACCTCTTGTCAAGACATTTGACATTTCGGGCAGTATAACCGGCAGCCGTTCGAAAGAGATTATTACGATAGAGCCTTGGTGGGGTGTCAGCAAAGCCCTCCATGAATCCAGCCGCAAATTTGCTCTCGGAGCGGGCATATACATTGACGGCACGGCGCAAGTTGACCGGATCAATATTATGAACGGAGCAACAATCAACGGCGATATTCTTTCGTTCCACCGTAATTCCATTGCTCAGGATTTATATCCGGCGGAATATCTTACCGACGAACAGGGAAATCCCACCGATATCGGCAAGGCGTTGTTCGGAGAATATGCGAAGTTGGATCTTTTCACGACAATTACTTTCGGATACAAAGCCGATGCCGGCGGCGCCGCAACAACACAAGTTGACAAGGATTTCAATTTTACCTTCAAGGACAATATCAATTATTTCCGTTATGAGGTGATTCCCCGAATTCTTTATCTTGATCCTGCGCGGGTGATTATTTCGCCCGCGACTGCCGACAACGACTCGAAATTGAGAGCGGCGCTCGAACAAATGGGCGCTACGATCAATGCACGCGGCAATATTGTGGACATTCCGGTGGGTCATGATCAAGGCACGGGGTTTTATCCGGGCGGCGAAGTGGAAGAGGACGAAGACGGCAATATTCACACAGAGGATCGCGGTTATTGGGTGAGTCCGTCGTACAATCTTTTTAATGAGGACAATGATGTTTTCTGGGAATTTGTTGTTTGGGACGATGGTTTTATGTTTACGGATGAAATTGCCGCAATGATTGTGAAGCCGGGCGACGGTAAGGTTTACGCGGACATTATTACGCCGGGTTCCTCAACAACGGAGTTGCGTATTGTCGGCGGGACAACGGAATTTCAGGGCAATACGGTTTACGCCCGCGATTTGACGATTGACAGCGGAGCAACATTGATGTTGACTCCGGCAATTCCCAAAGACGTCGGCTCAACCGTCAATGTCAAAGTTGTTGACTCAAACGGCAACCCTTATTTGGACGCGGACGGCAATCCGCTTGTTGACGAGAACGGCGAACCTTTTGTTATTGAATGTGTTTATTCGCCGATTGCCAACACTGCGTTGAAGATACCGGACATAAATATTGGCGCTGGTTTCAGTCAGGACTTTGGTCTTGACATATTGCCCAACGGGACATACACGGTATTTCCGCACACGAACCCGCCGGCAATGGAAAATTTCGGGCGAATTGCGGGCGAAGGCGTGTTTCGGTTTGGTCTGCGCCGGTTCAGTTGGGACGGCAACACGCAAGAGTTGTACGGATTGATAGCGCGGGAGTCGCATTATTGGGAAGGCGCGCTCAAAAATGAAGGCGTGATTGCTCCGGGCGCCAACAACGGCGACGAAATTGGGATTATCAATGTTGTCGGCGATCTTGTGTTCGGCAAAAACAGTGTTTACGAAGTTACGGTGGGCGGGGAGGCGATACTGGAGCGTTATACCAGCGCTATTATGCGGGACGGCAAATACATTGATGAGAAAGGGAACATTTATGATCCGGAGATTGGTCAGATTCGCGGCTGGAATGTTGACCCGGACACGGAAATTGACGAAACTCCAAACTCCAATCCGAATATCTCTCCGGCGGAGCTTCCTATTTATCATGAAGCGGTTTACGGCACGGAGAATGATTTGCTTGTGGTTTCCAACAAGACGACCATGAACGGGACGGTCAAGGTCAATTTTCTTCCCGACAAGGTTTTCGGCAATGAATCGACCACTCACACGATTATCCAATCGGGCAGTTTTAACGAGGGTTCCAATTTCACGAAGATTGATTACGAAACCGGATTCCTTTATGTTTCCGACGTTTTTATCAATCCTTACAACAGCCATGAAGCGCAGTTAAGAGTTGTTCGCGATTTGAATTATTTTCGGGATCGGGCGAAGACCGGCAATGAAAAGTCGGTTGCGGCGGCGATAGATGCGTCCTTATTTGAACGTCCTGATATTGCGTTTTCGTTGGGGGATGCGTCGAATTCGCCGGAGGATCTTCGCGACATGTTCCGTCAGATTGGAGCGTCGGTTCGGGCGAACAGTGCGTTGGTTAATCTTTGGAATCCTTCGGAAGTGTTGTTTAACCGGATTGGTTACGGGAGCGGTTCTATGGCGACCGGCAACCGCGGGCGCGTGAATTGGAGCCGCATGAGCGGTCGGGCGAACCGAATGCTTGGTCAGGCGCCCGAATTACCCAAACGCACCGGCAGTCTTTGGGGCGATTTTACTCAAACTTATTTTAATGCGGAATCGGACGGCAATTCGGACGGTTATGATATAAGCCGTTCGGGTTTTATGGCGGGCGGCGAATGGAATTTAACGCCGTACTCTGCAATTGGGGCGATGGCGGCTTATGCGCGCAGCAGTTTGAAGCAGGTCGGCGACAAAATGAAGAGCGACGATTACACATTGGGGGTTTATTTTGTCTGTGCGCCGTTCAACGAGTTTGAATTTAAGAGTTATATTGGGATGGGGTTTCAGGAATACGAGATGGATAGATACGTCCGCAATACGAATATTGTTTACGACAGTATTTCGGGGGGCAGAGGGGTATTTGACCGGTATCTTTCCAACACAAAGGGCAACACCCTCAATTTAAGTCTTGAAATTGCACGTCCGTTGATGTTGCACCCGACATTTATTTTGCGTCCGACGTTGGGATTTGACATGCAATATCTTTGGCAGAACGCTTTTTCCGACCGCGATTATTCCTCGATTTCGAATATTTACGGGAGTTCCCGATACGGGTTGCATTATAACCGGATAAACTTCAACCGTTCCGTGCTTCGGGTCGGGTTTAGTTCGGAAACAACCGGTACACGCGGCGGGATCAGGATGCGGGCGTTCTACAACACCAATCTTGACGGCGAAAACGTTCCTATTTCGGAGGTTTCGTTTTTAGGAACCGGCGAAGTGTTCCGTATTCGGGGGGTTGATCTTGGCAGAAACTTTTTAAGTTTGGGAGTTGGGGCGAATTATTGGTTGGACGGCGAAAAGACGAGTTCCTTTTTTCTGGATTACGACGCCAACATCTACAATAAAAACAAAAAAGTTCATGTTCACACATTCGGCATCGGATTTTTGCAAAACTTCTAAACAGACCGTAATGACAAAACCCCGAAATATACAGGCGAACCCTCAAAATGTACGGGCAAAAACCTGAAACGTAAGGGCGAAAAATCTTTACGGGTAAAAATCAAAAGGTAGGCAACTGTTCGCCGAACGGTTGCTTGCCGATAGGCAACTGAATTTACCAATCTCATACAAATTGGGGTCGGCTGCCGACAACGCAACGTTTCGCCGAAACGTTACCCACCTTATGGAAACGGAGTTTCAGGGAACATATTCCGCGAATTTCCGTGTAATTTCGTGTTTTCCGTGTTCAAAAAACCGAAATTATTCAGCGGAATGTTTTTTTGTCCTAAGCCCGCAGGGCGAGATGTGCATAACCGGCGGTGAAGCGAAGCGCAACCGCCGGATCACGTCCCCAAAAAACAAAAGTCCCGCAGGGACGAGATTATTTGCCAACACCGCCATAATCTCGCCCCATGCGGGGCTTTGTTGGGTTGGAGTTCCGATCCGTAGGTTGCGCTTCGCTCCACCTACGGTTATGCACATCACACCCCTGCGGGGTTAAGATTCAATGTTAATACTGAAAACAAATTACTGAATAGATACAAAAAAACGAATT
>JAITQV010000578.1 GCA_031288765.1 Planctomycetaceae bacterium | reverse complement strand
ATTTCGTTTTTAAACGGTTTTTCAATATTGTTTTTAACTTCATATTGAATATCTGTTTTAATATCAGTCTTAACAGCAGAGCGAATCGTTTCCGGTTTTTCAGTTAAATCGACCATGATTTGCCGGACGATTGTATCAATATCAAACGTTACGGAAAGCGATGGGCGAAGAACGGAGAATGGAGAATAACCGGTTTCAGACATTTTTTTTGTACCATTAAATATTCTTGAACAGTTTACTTTCCGTTATCTGCAATTCCGATCACTGACCAACGAACCGGAGTTGCTTTGGTACCGATTAATTCCGACGTAAATTTGCCGTCGCTGGTAATAATTACCTCGTCGCCAATACCTGCTCCCAAATGATCAACCGCAATATAAGGTTCCGTATCTGTTCGGACAACCAACATTTTCCGACCGTCTAAAGTCGGATGTTTTATTGTTGCGGTTACCGTACCAATTACTTTACCTCGAATCATTTGTAAAAAACGGTTTCAGTTATGAATTAAATTTTATTCCGGTATTTGATCGTTAATAAAATGTCAACGATAATCATCAGCATATTGAAAATATAAAGTACAATAACAGGATCAAAATTGTAAAACAATTTGTGTAGAACTCCAAAAACGTATGCCAATAACACGATTCCGCCGAATGTCAGACTTTTGCCGTCACTCCGTTTGGTTTGCCATAATTTTAATATCGATAAGGGCCAGCTTACTCCGAAACAAACCATCATACCGATTTCAAAAGGACTCATTGCAATTACCGTAAATATTATATGATATTGTACATAATTTTAACTTATATCATTTTTGATTACAAGATTTATTTTTCTAAAATATGGAGGCTGTCAACTAATGCACAACGCCGTTGTCGGGTAAAAGTCAACGGAGTGGTAATACCTTCGCCTGTTGGTCCTGCGATTGAAAAAGAGGAATAGCCTTCACCGCCTCCGCCATTACCCGCTGTACTCGGACCGTTTTTAACAAAAATTGTTGTATCCATTACTTTGCCCATTTTCGTCATATTCAGTACGTTATTTGAATGAATGATTGCCGTATGACGAAAACCATGTTCATATTTTTTCGCCAGCAAAATTCCTTCATCAACATCACGAACACGAACAAACGGTAGAAACGGCATCATTTGTTCAACTGTTACAAACGGATTGGATTCATCTGTTTCACCGAACAAAAGCGGAATATCGTCCGAAATATTCTTGCCAATTCCCGTAGCAAGAATTTTTGCGTCTTTCCCAAGAAAATCACGGCTTGGAACATCATGCCGCGCCGCACCTTCACCGGTTTGAACAATTCCTTTTTGTGTCATTAAATCTGTCTCCGCAGCATTGAGCCGGACAGCACCCGCCCGTTCCATTGCTTTGAGCATCGGTTCAAACACAGATTCGACAACAAAAACCTCTTTCTCGGCAAGGCAAAGTAAATTGTTGTCATAATAAGCACCGGCAATAATACTCCTCGCCGCACGATCAAGATCAGCCGTTTCATCAACAACTACCGGAGGATTACCCGGTCCGGCAACAATAGCGCGTTTCGCCTGCGAAAGTGCCGCCTTCGCCACTCCGGGACCGCCGGTTACAACAATTAAATTTATTTCAGGATGTTTAAAAATCACATCCGCCGTTTGCATTGTCGGTTCAATAATTACGTTAATCAAATTGTCCAGACCATGCGCACGAAAAATCGCTTCATTAAAACGCCGTACTCCTTCGGCGGCAATTTTTTTGCCGCTCGGATGAGGATTGACAACAAGCGTGTTGCCGGACGCAATCATATTGATGGCGTTGTTCGCAATAGTCGGCAATGAATGTGTTACAGGCGAAACGGCTCCAATAACTCCAAACGGCGAAAACTCAATAACCGTCAACCCGTGATCGCCGCTGTAAACTTCGCTTTTAAGAAACTCAACTCCGGGAGCATTTTTACCAAGACCAACCAATTTATCAATTTTGTGTTCGAGACGACCTATTTTTGTTTCGTTTAATTCCAATGTGCCAAGCTCGACACTTTGCTCAATAACGATACGGCGGATAATGGAAAGAATCTCTTTTCGTTCCGCAATTGTCCGCGTTTGTAATTCCTCAAAAGCCGCACGCGCCGCCGTTACCGCATCATTCGGATCGGAAAAAAGACCGTTGTAACCGCGAAAACTTCGCGCCGAAACCGATAACGAAAAATGCGGCACATTACCCGGACAACCAACAGGAGTTCCAATCCGGTGAATCCGGTTGATAACTTCCTCAACAATATTCCGAATAACAGGTTCGCTCAAATTTTGCACGGTAATTCCTCCATAAATTATTTTATCTTTAAGATTAACGTTTTCGTAATCTTATGTTGTCCGTAACACTTTCCAAACGTTGCAAAAAATCAAACGTTACAAAATAACTTTTCGTTTGTCAATATGCAGCGAATCGACGATTCCGATGATGGTAGCGTCAACCGGTAATGTTTTGGTTGCCGGTGTGTTTCTGGCACTGGAACCTTGTACAATCAGTACAAATTCATTTTCTCCGGCTCCAACCGTATCAACCGCAACTAAGGTTCGACCTGTTGTTTTCAACACGGTACGTTCCTCATTCAACCGGTACGGCTCAATGATCAACAATTTCTGTCCAACCATTGAATCAACCTTCTGCGTAGAAACTAAAGAACCAACGATCTTTGCAATAAACACCTTAGTTAGTTAATAGTTAGTAGTGAATAGTTTGTAATGAAAATAGTTAATAAAGTTTACAACCAATAATTTATAATGAAACATTATTCTCCGTTTGTGCCGCTATTAACTTCACTATAAATTACTCACTAACAATAAGTTCCTTTGTTTGCCGCGCAACAATAAGTTCTTCATTTGCGGGAATAACCCAGATTTGAGTTTTACTTTCTGCTGCGTGAATTGCCGTTTCACCTTCAGCCGCTGCATTTTTCTGCGGATCAAGAACAATACCAAACACTCCAAGACCGGAACAAACTTCTTTTCGTATCGTTTTATTATGTTCGCCAATACCGCCGGTAAACACCAATAAATCCGTACCGCCTAACTCAACAAGATAGGCTCCGAGATATTTTCGTATGTCACCGACAAGAACTTCCACCGCAAGTTGAGCTTGTTTGTGTCCTTTTCCGGCAGCATCCATCACATCCCGCAAATCTCCGCTTACTCCGCTTAAACCAAGTAAACCGCTTTTTGTTGCTAAAATATTTAAAATGTCTTCGTATATTTTTCCTGTTTTTCGTATCAAATACGGAATAACAAACGGGTCGAAATCGCCGACACGGTTATTGTGAAACAAACCGGTTTGGGCGCTTGCCCCCATACTGGCGGCAACACTCTTACCGGCATTGATCGCACAAAGCGAACTGGAACCGCCAAGATGTATTGAAATAATTTTTAAATCGTTACGTTTCAGAATTTCCGCTGTACGAACCGCAATATAACGATGGGACGCGCCGTGAAATCCGTAACGCACAATCTTGTACTGTTCCGCCCACTCAAACGGAATCCCGTAATATCGATTTCTGTTCGGAATTGTTTGATGAAAACCGGTTTCAAACGCCGCAACAAGCGGAATATCAGGAAGCTTTTTCGCAAGAATCCGCATCGCTTTAACATACGGAGGATTATGCGCCGGCATCATATCGTTGATTTCTTCCATTGCATCAAGCAATCCGGCATCGACTCGCCTGACTCCCGAAATTCCAGCCGCATGAACCGCCTTAAAACCAATTGCCGCAATTTCCGAATCATTTTTAATCGGTCCAAATTCCGGTTCCGTTAATTGGACAAGACATTGCCGAACTGCAACCGCATGATCTGCAACAGAGAAATTGGTTTCCCGTTTTACTCCGTTGACTTCGACCGTACACGGACTCAACGCCTCACCAATCCGTTCAACACGACCCTTCGCCAAAACCGTTTCGTTATTCATGTCAAACAACGAATATTTGAAACTGGTCGATCCGAGATTTGCAACAAGAATATACATGGGAAATCCATTTTTAGCCGGCAGTTTTGATCGGCAGTATTCAGTTGGCAGTTGGAAATGTTTGATGACCGGTTTTCATGTTTCTGTTACAAACTGCCGGGCAATAACTAAAGCCGGCAGCTAACTAAGATAGGCGGCAACCAATCCTTCTGCGGGACGTGCAATGACGTGTTGGGCGACGAGTTCCCCAACACTTTGAGCGGCTCCCGCACCCGCTTCCACCGCAGCACGGACACTGCCGACATCGCCGCGAACAACCGTTGTAACGAGACCGCCGCCGATTTGAACCCGTTTAACAATTTGTACGTTTGCCGCTTTTGCCATTGCGTCCGTCGCTTCAACGAGCGCAACCAAACCTTTTGTTTCAACCAAACCAATTGCGTCTTGCATGATCGTTTTTTATAGTTAATAGTTTATAGTGAATAATTAATCGTGTACAGTTAATAGTGAACATTGTTGGTTAATTTTTGTAGTTAATAAAAATATTACCGAACATTATTAACTATTAACCATTCACTATTAAATGTAAACTATCCTTGTCCTGATGTTTTTTTTACAACGGAAGACGGAAGCACTTTGGCAATATCACTATGCGGACGCGGAATAACCTGAACGCTAATCACATCACCGATTCGTCCCGCCGCCGCCGCTCCGGCATCGGTTGCCGCTTTCACCGCCGCAACATCGCCGGTTACGAAAACACTGACCATGCCGCTGCCGACATTGTCCCAGCCGAGAAACTCAACATTAGCCGCCTTAACCATTGCGTCCGTCGCTTCAACCAAAGGAATAAATCCCTTCGTTTCAATCATTCCCAACGCTTCAATTGCTTTTGCCATTTTTGTAATTAATAGTTAGTGGTGAATCGTTTATTACGGATTATTCATCGCCGGCGGAAAAAGTTACACTAAACAGTTAATTGCCGTCCGCTATTAACTCAACACAATCCGCATGTTCCAAATCGGCGGCGTTGCCTTCATCGGTATCAAGGTGAACTTCGAGTTTGATTTTTTCGCCCACCCGAACCAAAACATTTTCAAATGTTGTTGTACAATTTTTTGCCGTAACACGTAATTTCATGCGGTCTTTGTCTTTCACACCATAAAAGGCGGCATCGGAAAGTCCCATGTGAACATGACGTTCCGCCCGAATCACACCTTTTTTCAGCTCGACCACACCTTTGGGTCCCACCAAAACACAACCGGGCGAACCCTCTAATTTACCGCTTTCCCGTACAGGCGGATCAATCCCAAGTGAAATGGCGTCGGTGAACGCTAATTCGACCTGAGTTTCCGGTCGTGTCGGACCGAGTATTCGTACAGTCGGCAACATTCGTTTTCGGGGACCAACCAACATTACTGTTTCTTCCGCCGCGAAGAATCCTTCCTGATACAAGTCTTTCATCTTCGTCAGCCGATCACGACCAAATAATATTTGTACGTGTTCGACCGTCAAATGAACATGTCTTGCCGAAATACTGACAATTAATTCCGGTTTAACCGATTCTGTTTTGGTAACAAATTGTGTTTGAAACCGTTGCGACACAATTTCACGAACAATTGTCTCCAAAACATGACGATCCAATGACGGCGGCAACGAAACCATTGTTTGTAATCCGTTTGCAATCCCTCCATGAACACCATTGTTGTTCCTGTACGTTTACTTTACAAGAACAATCACTTCTTACGGTATCGTATCAAAAAGAAATAAAGTATAAAAGAATTACCTTTTTATGGAATATTTTAACTAACCGTTAATCTTTGGTAACTCTTCACAAAATTGAAACAAACCGGCTCTTCCGGTTCTATTAAAGCAGCGGTTATTTTTGTTGCTTAAAATTTCAGATCGGCGGAAAAACCGCCTTCGCAATCAAAATACCTTCTGTCCGTAATCGGAACCGCCATGAAAAACAACAACGAAGCCTTACGTGTTTGAATCGGCAATCCCGCAACAAGATTGATGGTTGTCCAAGCCCGTTTGGTTGCTGTTGCGGAAAAATAATTGTCACTGGATTTCGTGCCGGAATAAATTGTTTTGGAATTTAATCTGTTCAGGTTGGACGTAAAATGAGCCTCGACCATGCCGCCCAGCCGGAATAACGACGGATCATTCGGATAATTGTAAAACCAACGCCCCGTACTAATATTAAACCGGAACAATGATGATTCCGATATTTTCATTTCGTAATTTGTGAGTCCGTAACGGTTATCAGTGAATTGCCAGCGGTTTTTTCCGAGAGCAAAGTCAATTTGTCCGAGAATGTGTCCGAATGTTCGGCTGCGATCCCACTGGAAACCGATATAAGGAACGAAACTTGTTTTACGGTTTTCGATTGTTCCGCGAATAGCGTCACGCCCGAAGTTGGGAACATAGTTTAGGCGGACATCGGGAGCGGTTGGAACATTGAGTCCGATGCCCCAGCAATACGTTACTTGGGGTGTCCGATGGAGGACATTTTTGTAAATTAAACTGAGATTTCCGAATTCCGTATCTTGTTCGGGTTCTGTTATTCCGACAAGATGCTGCGACGATTTCAGACCGACCAAAACAACCGGAAGTCTTAATTCGACGGAATGCCGATAACCGATTCTTTTTTCAAATCCCAACGTCAAACGGCTCATATCCGATTTCGTAACCGCAACCGGATTTCGGCTTTCGGCAACTCCATAACTTTGCGCGCCGTCAAAAATTCGTAAATCAAAATAAAACCGGTTCATCACTTCCGCATTGAAATTTTCCGCAACATTAAGCGATGTAACAAACATGGACGGCGTTACAGGCATCGGAACAACTTCCGTGCGCTGAACAGGTTCGCTGACATTAAGATATTGACGGTTGTCATATTTTGACGGAGAACTGTAATCAATATTGTCGATACCGTAATTGTAAAACTCCAACGTCGGATTGTATTTCGGATTGGGAATCCTAACAGTTTCCGCCGTCCAAAAATGATACGACAAAACCCGCGACGGAATGGACGTATTATCGCCAATCATGTTCGGAATTGCCGGCGGCCGCCAATGTTGGGGCAAATCGCGATTCCAAAAAGAGTTTTTGGTTTGAACCTGCGAATTGCGGGATTCCTTTTGCGTACCGTTTTTTTCGGGTACGGCTTTTTCAGTGATGGAATCTTCGGTGAGGGAACCTTCAGCGGCGGAATTTTCAGATACGGAATTTTCGGATTTTACTGCGTTTTTCGGTTCTATTGCTTTTGTGATATTGGCAACGGATTTAGCAGCCGGTTTCGCAATTTGAGCCGCCGGAGAATTTGGAGAATGTTGAACTTCGCTGTTTTGTTCGCGGCGGTTGTAGTAATAATAATTGTAATCGTAAAATATTCCGTCGGATTCCGGTCGGCTTGATGATGTATTCTTCTCCGTAACACGGGAAACGGGTAATTCGGGATAAGGATAAGACGCCGCCTGTCCCATATAAAACGGATAGGGCGTTTGAGAATAAGCTGTTACACCAAAAAAGGCAATTATCAAACTTACTCCAAACAGGAAACGGTAAAATTTTTCCATTATCATTACCCTTGAGAAATCCTTTTCCTATAATCCCTATTCGGCAGAAATCTATAATTGCAAACAATTCGCCGGACAAAGTACTTCTTTTCAACTATCGGTTTTTATTGAGAGAAGAGTTGTCTTGTACTTTGGTTTTATCGTCGAAAATAAATCTTTTTTTCGCAAAAATTCCAATTTTTCCGGTTAGGAAAGACAGATAAAATAATCGTATCTATTCAGTGATTTGTCCCGAAAATGGGGCTGAATAGATATTGGGTTTTAAGTTTCCGAGCATTTGACGGAGAAGTTCCATAGGAAGACCAACGATATTGGATTCGCTGCCTTCAATAACGGAAAGCCAATCATGGCGGTCTTGATAGCCAAACGCTCCGGCTTTGCCGCACCACAAACCGCTGTCAAGATAATCCTCGATTTCCGAATCGGTAATCGGCTGCATCAACAATGTTGTTTTGTCCGTTCCGGCAATTGTTGTTCCGGCGTTTTCAGGGACACTCTTTGCTAAAAGACAAAGTCCGCTGAGTACCGATTGTACTTGACCGCGTGAAAAGCGAAGCATTTGACGGGCGTCATCCCGATCCGCCGGTTTTTCAAGAATCCGATCCTTGCAGAGAACAACCGTATCGCAGGCAATAATCAGTCCTTGTTCCAATTTTGCGGCAACATTATTTGCTTTTTGGAGGGCGAGGCGGTTTACATAATGTTTGGGAGTTTCGTTGGGTTGGCGGCGGTTTTCGGCATTGGCATCGGGCGGGCGGACTGTAAAAATGAAACCCGCATCGGCAAGAAGTTGACGGCGGCGCGGCGATTGGCTGGCTAAAATTAACGGAAGATCGTCCATAAGTTTTGTAATATTTCGTATTTATTCGGTCATTTGTTGAACAATGGCGGAAAAAATACATTTTTTCCGTGTTATTGCGGGCAAATTCACGGCAAATGGGGAACGAACTTGCCCCCGTTTGCCGCGGATTCATGCCCCTTTACCATGGATTCATGCCCCTTTGCCGCGGATTCATGCCCCTTTACCATGGATTCATGCCCCTTTGCCGCGGATTCATGCCCCTTTGTCATGGATTCATGCCCCTTTGTCATGGATTCATGCCCCTTTGTCATGGATTCATGCCCCTTTGCCGCGGATTCATGCCCCTTTGCCGCGGATTCATGCCCCTTTGCCATGGATTCATGCCCCTTTGCCATGGATTCAAGCCCCTTTGCCATGGATATAAGCGACGAGCGGAGGGTTTGTAACGAGTTTTGAATGGGTTGATGGCCCTTG
>JAITQV010000458.1 GCA_031288765.1 Planctomycetaceae bacterium | reverse complement strand
CGCCTTTATTGCCGTTGTGATTCGCCGAAGTATGGGGAGTATGTTGGAAATTCCCGTGCGTGAATTGGTTGCCGATATGACATTCGAAACAGTTATGCGACGAGCGGGATTTTATACCGGTTGGGATAAAGGCGAATTTACAATAGCACTTGAAGAGACTTTCAATATTGATATTGACGAGGGAAAAATTGAGGAAGCGGCAGAAAACGCAGGTTATTCGAACTGGTTTTACAATCCTGATTATCCTGACCCTGTCTTTCCTAATATTTTCTTCTTCCCATGGAAACGCTCTACTTCCAAACCACCGCTAAAAAAGATAACATTGGGCGAATGGGTTAAACTTGTGGTTGAAAAGATTCTTGCTCCATATCGCAGTCAAATTAATCCGCCTGCTGATTGGCAGGGAATTGAAGCAAGTGATTTAGAATCCGATGCCGTTACACCTAAAAGTCCCGTTCATAATTTTTATTTCTTTTTGTCTTGGGAGTTTGTTACCGTTATTATTTTTGTTGTCGTTAGTATTATCTTATCGTTTTGTTTGCAATATTTTGGTAAAATTTTCATCAAATGTTTTTTTTGAAGATGTTTTATCGAACCTATGATTTCAGTTGTTCAATTTCTTGATTTATTACGGCGCAGCGGGTTGGTTGATTCGGTCAAGCTCGATGAGGCGTTGGCGTCCATCGAATCGGAAGCCGCCGAAGGACAACTCGATGACGTCCAATATGTTGCGTCGGCATTGGTCAAGCGTTATCTTCTGACGGTCTGGCAGGTCAGGCAACTGCTGAAAAAGCGTTATCGCGGTTTTTTTCTCCGTCACTATAAGATATTGGGGCATCTTGGTTCGGGCGGGATGAGTTCGGTGTATCTTGCCGAACACACCTTGATGCAACGCCGTGTGGCAATTAAAGTCTTGCCGCGTAAACGTCTTGAGAAGTCGATTTATCTGGAGCGTTTTATTCGTGAAGCGCAGGCGATTGCGTCGCTTGATCATCCCAATATTGTTCGGGCTTACGACATCGACCATGAAGGGGATTTACACTATATTGTTATGGAATACTTTCCGGGTGAAAACCTGCAGAAAATTATTGAAAAGGAAAAGAAAATTCCGTTTGTCCGAATCGTCAATATATTGCGTCAAACCGCGAATGCTTTGGCGTATTCTCATGCGGTGGGCGTGATTCACCGCGACGTAAAACCCGGCAACATTCTCGTCAATACACAGGGCGAAGTTAAAATTCTTGATCTTGGTCTTGCGTTGTTGGATGAACATCTTTACGAAGGTCGGATCACGCATATTCAAGAGGACACGATTCTTGGGACAGCGGATTATTTGGCGCCGGAACAGGCGCTTGACAGTCATAAAGTCGATGCCAGAGCCGACATCTATTCTTTGGGCGGGGTTTTGTATTTTTGTTTAACGGGTCATCCGCCGTTCCCGGAGGGTTCGGTCTCGAAGCGGCTTTTAGACCACCAGCAAAACGAGCCGCCGAGTATTCTGATTGATCGACCGGACGTGCCGGAAGACTTGGTTTTTCTTTGCCGCAAAATGATGTCCAAACGTCCCGAAGACCGGCAACAATCGGCAATAGAAGTGGTGGAGGATTTTGAGAATTGGCTTGTCCGGTACGGGTATGCCGAGCCGAATGAATTTTCGCCGCCGGATTTTTCGGCGTTTTCTTCGTGGAGGGCGGACAACAGGTTTTCCCATTTGACGGCAACTCCAAACACCCAACGCGGGAAACTTTTACAAATTCTGCATCAAATGGACATGCAGGAAGCACGGAAAAGCAATGCCGAATCAACAAGGCATGATTCGGATTTTTCGATATTGGGCGAGGATGTTCAGGTGAATTTGCTGGATTCGGCGCACGGGTCGAGTATGTTTTCGCCGGCAAGCTATTCGGGGGCGGGAGATTCTTCGGCGGGCGGGCAAGGAGAATTGGTTGATCCGGCTTTACGCACGCTCAACGAAATTGAAAAGGCGCGTTCCCGTTTTCGCCGCCAAAATGTTATTCCGGCGGCTTCCCGCAACACCTCCGAACCGGAAACAACAAAAATATTGGAACCCAAGCCGAAACAAGGGGTTGAAGTTTGGTACCGTCAAGTTCCGATTTGGTTTTGGACGTTGTTTCTTTCGGGTTATGCGGCGGCGATTTTTCTTGCGGGAATTTTGGCAACACTGCTGGTTTACATAGGAACAATACGAAAATAAACATTGCCATAACCGTCTTCCGTCCCAACACGGTTGGAGTTACGTCGATGTTCGCCGACTGGGAAATTTGTTGGCGAACGGTTGCGTCGGTGTTCGCTGACAAATTTTTGTTTTCACACGGCAATCGGAATCTTAACCCCGCAAGGGGTGTGATGTGCATAACCGGCGGTGAAGCGCAGCGCAACCGCCGGATCACGCCCACCCAAAATATAAGCCCCGCACGGGACTTTAAGGCAATTGCTCGGCGAACGGTTGCGTCGGTGTTCGCCGACTTGTCCTACGCCCTGCAAGGGCGATATAAGCCAGCCCGCCGCAACGCGGTGGGTTAAGATGCCCCTCCCTAAACGATTTCGCCCTGAAAGGGCAGCATATTAGTTGATAGTTAATAGATTATAGTTAATAGTGTCGCAAGCGGAGAATTTATTGCAAGATGTTAAATCCGCTTGCGACACTATCCACTATAATCTATTAACTATCAACTAATATGCTGCCCTTTCAGGGCGTTGATGTTTTTTATGGACAATTACCCGCCGCGTTGCGGCGGGCTGGTTTATGTT
>JAITQV010000440.1 GCA_031288765.1 Planctomycetaceae bacterium | reverse complement strand
TAGAAAATGATAAAGTTTCACGTCCTGGAATGCACCACTGATATAGTGAACCATTGTAAGCATAAATCGCGCCCGCTACAATGGGATCAACCTTTTTTCCAGAAGGTACTATCATCTTACTTTCGACACGAATGTTATCGCCTGATTGCCAAAACTTCACAATATCTGTCTTATCCTCATTCTCGGAGGGCAACTTCAGTTCCGATTTAGCAGAAAACTGATATGAACGAATACGACCCGGTAATATCGAAGCTTGCTGACATATCTCTGTCAATTCCGATGCACTACACGGATACAGAAAATCAAAGGATAAAATAAACAATAGTACCAAGTAAAAAAATAAAATTTGTAACTTTTTCATAAATTAGCCTCACGTATTTTATTGCATGAAAACGTTGAAAAACAAAAATTTTTGGAAATTCCCTAATCTAATACTCATTTTACTTTAAAATTCGGTTTTCGTTTTTTGATAACATTACGCGATATGCTTGATTTTAAGGATAAAACCTACCTCATGCGAAACCGAATTTTCAAGTGCAATGAGTATAACCATATATGGTAACCAACAACATACCTTGTTGGCTACCATAAAACGATCCAAGGTGTCTAATTACTTACATACAGTCGGAAGTAACGGATGTTCCACAATACGTACTAGTAATCAACCACACTCCAAGTATTTTTACATACACTATTCCACAATGATTATCAGTTTCCCGAAAACTTTTTACAGTATCTTCTTGGGGCATGATAGAATTACTTCCTACCCCATTGACGCACTTATGGGTCACGTCAATAGTGTAACTACAAACTTGAGCACCTGTTGTACAAGGTAATTGTGCATGACAGTACGAAAGTGTTGTGATTACCAAAAAAGTAACTAGTGTTGAAACAACGAACACAGCAATACAAAATTTTCTCATAAACAACCTCCATTTACACTTAATGTAGGCGAGTACTTTGTAACATGTACTCAAGCAGGAAAACACTATCAGCTTGACGGTACTCGCAATATCGAATAATTAGTTTAATGATTTTTCTGAACTGTCAATAGGCTTCAAAAAAATAACAGTCAGTCTATATATTTTACAATACCAAATGTGTTGGTATTTTTAAAACGTAAGGCATCATGAAACAACGCAAATTTAATTTTTAGCAGTTTTCGCGTTTTTTAGTACATCTACCCTTTTTCCTCAAAAAACAGTGATGAAATCAAAATATTGCAGATTGATGTTTTACCGGATTTGCAAAACATCAACCTGCTATTCAAAATCTTTCTATCGGTGTTAATCGTTCTTTTGGGCGTTGGTCAGAGCAGTGTAGAAGTTGAAACGTTCTTCGACTTCGCGTTGCGATTGTTCGATTAGTCTCTCGAATACATCCGGCTTTGCCCGATTCAAAACCGCAAACCGGTTTTGCTTCAACTCAAAGTCTTTGACCGAACCTTCCGGCGCTTTCGATGCCACTTCAAGCGGTTGCGATTTGCGCGGATCATAGGTGTAAAGATGCCAATAACCGCATTTTACCGCTTCCTTTTGCAATTCCAAACCGATCTTCATGTCCGCCATACCATGAGCAATACAATGAGCGTAAGCAATTATCAACGATGGTCCCGGATACGCTTCCGCCGCCCGAATCGCTTTGATGGCGTGATTTGGATTTGCACCGATGGAGATTTGAGCAACATAAACATTTCCGTAAGCCATTCCCATCATACCAAGGTCTTTTTTACGGGTTGGTTTTCCGCCGGCGGCAAATTTTGCAACGGCGCCTTTGGGTGTGGATTTTGATGCTTGCCCGCCGGTGTTTGAATAAACTTCCGTGTCAAGAACCAAAATGTTAATATCCCGTCCCGACGCAATCACATGGTCGAGTCCGCCGTAACCAATATCGTAAGCCCAGCCGTCGCCGCCGAAACACCAACAACTCCGCCGAACCAGCGAATCCGCAATATTGAGCAAATTCAAACCGGTAATACAAGCATCCGGCGTTGTTTTATCGCACGTTCCGTGATCCAAACACGCTTGAACTTTCGCTTTCAATTCGGCAACCCATTGCCGTTGCAATGCGATTTCGGCTTCGGTTTCCTGTTTATTGTTCAGGATATTGTCAACGAGTTCCGCGCCGATTTGTTCACGTTTTGCCGTCAGAATTTCTTTGGCATAAGCGTTCTGTTGATCGACCGCAACACGGAGACCGAGTCCGAATTCGGCGTTGTCTTCGAATAATGAGTTACACCACGCCGGTCCTCGACCGTTGGCATCTTTTGTGTACGGAGTTGTCGGCAAGTTCCCGCCGTAAATCGACGAACATCCGGTTGCATTGGCAACCAACATCCGGTCGCCGAAAAATTGCGTAACCAGTTTGACATACGGCGTTTCACCGCAACCGGCACACGCACCGGAATATTCAAAGAGCGGCAATAAAAGTTGCGACCCTTTGATACTATCGGCGTTGACTTTTGAACGGTCAACTTCGGGAATCGAAAGGAAAAAGTCCCAATTTGCTCTTTCGGCTTCAATATAGTCCATTTTGGGTTCCATATTGATTGCTTTGCGTCCTTCAACCGCTTTGTTTTTGCCGGGGCAATTCTGAACGCAAAGACCGCAACCGACACAATCATCTGGAGCAGGCTGAATCACGGCTTTGTTGCCCGGAAATTCTTTGCCTTTCCAGTCGGCGGAATGGAATGTTTTCGGAGCATTTGCCAACAAATCCGGGCTGAACGTTTTGAACCGAATCGCCGCGTGCGGACAAACTAAGGAACATTGACCGCATTGCAGACAGACGGACGGATCCCAAACCGGAATGTCGATAGCGATATTCCGTTTTTCGTACTGGGAAGTTCCGGTCGGGAACGAACCGTCGGCAGCCGGCAACAGCGCACTCACCGGTAAATCATTACCGCGAGCCGCAAGAATTTCGCCGAGAGTTTCCTTGACAAACTTCGGCGGATTGCCAACCGCTCCGGTATGCCGGTGCAGTTGCGAGGAAACGGTTTGCGGATAATGAACTTCTTTGAGTGCGGCAACCGCCGAATCAACCGCATCGTAATTCTTTTGAACAACGGCATCGCCTTTTTTGCCGTAAGTTTTTTTGATGGCTTTTTTGATATGCCCGATGGCTTCTTCGGAAGTCGGGAAAAGTTTCGCCAACTGGAAAAAACAGGTTTGCATGACCGTATTGAGGCGGTTTCCCATTCCGGCTTCGCGGGCAACGGTTACGGCATCGACAACATAAAACTTTGCTTTTTTGTCAATGATTTCCTTTTGCAATTCCGCCGGAAGATGATTCCAAACTTCATCGGGACCATAAGGCGAATTGAGCAAAAATGTCCCGCCTTCGACCAACGGCTTCAACATGTCAAGCTTTTCCGTGAAAACGAATTGATGACACGCAATGAAATTCGCCTTTGTAACGAAGTACGAACCTTTAATGGGGCGCGGAGAAAACCGAAGATGAGATTCCGTAACCGAACCGGCTTTTTTCGAATCATAAACGAAATATCCTTGAGCGGAAAGATGAGTGTTTTCGCCGACGATTTTTGTTGTATCTTTGTTGGCGCCGACGGTTCCGTCGCTGCCGAGACCAAAGAACAAACATCGGGTTACATCATCCGCTTCCGTTGAATATTGCGGGTCATACGGCAAACTGAGATTTGTTACATCATCATTGATACCAATGGTAAATTCACGGCGCGGATTGGGTTTGGCGAGTTCGTCGTAGATTGCTTTTACCATTGCGGGCGAAAATTCTTTCGAGGAAAGACCGTAACGACCGCCGACAATTGTCAATTTATCGCCTGTCCAATTTTCGGCAACCGCGGTAACAACATCTTGGTATAACGGTTCCCCCAATGCTCCGGGTTCTTTTGTCCGGTCAAGCACGGCGATTTTTTTAACGGTTTTGGGCAAAGCGGCAACAAAAGCGGCGCCGTCGAAAGGTCGATAAAGCCGGACATTGATGAGACCGATTTTTTCACCGCCTTTAACATGGTCGAGATATTCTTCGACAATACCGGTGGACGACCCCATTGCCGCGATAACGCGGTCGGCATCCGGTGCGCCGAAGTAATCGAATAAATGATACGACCGTCCCGTTAATTGGGCGAACTTATCCATTTCCGCCTGAACGATTGCGGGGACTTTATTATACACGGAGTTGCAGGCTTCACGGGCTTGGAAAAATACGTCGGGATTTTGGGCGGTTCCTTTGAGCAAAGGTCGGTCGGGCGACAACGATCTTTTGCGGAACGTTTCGACGGCTTCCATATCGAGCATTTGTTTGATGACATTATCGGGAATGGGTTCGATTCGGTTGACTTCATGCGAAGTGCGGAATCCGTCGAAAAAATGGAGGAACGGCAAACTTGCTTTGTAGGTTGCGGCGTAGGCAATCATTGCCGTATCGTGGGTTTCCTGAATGGTTCCGCCGCCGATAAACGCCCAACCGGTACTTCGGCACGCCAGAATATCGCTGTGATCGCCGAAAATGGACAGGGCGTGCGTGGCGACGGTTCGGGCGGAAACGTGAAAGACGGTAGGGGTTTGTTCACCGGCGATTTTGAACATGATGGGAATCATCAGGAGTAAACCTTGAGATGCGGTGTATGTACAAGTCATTGAACCGGCTTGCAATGACCCGTGAACTGCTCCTGCGGCTCCGGCTTCGCTTTGCATTTCCACGATTTGCGGAATCGTGCCGAAGATATTTTTCTTTCCTTTTGCCGCCCAATCATCGGCGAGTTCCCCCATTGTGGAGGACGGGGTGATTGGGTAGATTGCCATAACTTCGTTGCAGGCATGGGCAATAAGGGTGGTTGCTTCATTGCCATCGACCATTAAAAATTGGTTATCGCTCACAGAGGATCTCCTAAAATGTGGGTTGGGGTTAACCAGTCGTTGTTTTGGCGGCTGGGTTGGTGTTTTACACCTGATTGTAAATTCCGCCGTGGCAGATGGCGGAATAATTGTTAAAAATGATACCCAAAGAGTGAAGATACGTAAAGCCCCCCTGAAACAAATCATCAAATTATTCCGTCAGGTTGAGGTTGGGGAAGTTGATTCGTAGGTTGCGCTTCGCTCACCGCCGGTTATGCACATTTCGCCCTGCGGGCTAAAAACAAAAAAACAATCCAAACAAACTAATCGATACGGAGCGTTTGACAAAACGCACGACGCGTTCGCCAAAACGCGCGGCGCAGATACTCCCCCGCGTGACGCGTTTGTGCCCCCGCGTGACGCGTTTGTGCCCCCGCGTGGCGCAGATACTCCCCCGCACGGCGCAGATACTCCCCCGCGTGGCGCAGATACTCCCCCGCACGGTTCAGTTGCCCCGCCAGACAGCGCAGATTTTTAACCGCGCAAAAGAAATATTTCAGCGAAATTTTTTCTTATCTGGTTGTTCCGCCCGGAAATACAAACCCAATTTGAAGCGCAAGTGAACCCCAAATACATTTGAACGGAATAAATATCGGATGAGAATTTTGCGGAAAATGCAACCGGCAATTCGCTCCGCATAAAACATTCGGCAAACTCATAGAGAGTTGAAATTGGGCAAGTTTTGCTTTGGCGCCGCCGCAAACAATATTGGTAATTTCACCGACAGCATCCATAACTTCATCGTTCACTTCAGCAATATCCGGATCCATTAACATTGTTGTCGCCGCTTTGATGGCAACACTTTCCGACATGGAAAGCACCACCGTACCAACACCTTTACCGCTAATCCCAATAATCCCGCTCACCGGATACAACGCCTGATTGTTTTCCATCAAACCAAGTCCGGTTCGTTCAATTTTACAGTTTAATTGAACATTGAACGCTTCTTCAAGTCCGGCAATAACAGGATTAATGTAAATAATATTATCAATTTCTGCGGTCATAAACATTGTCCTTTCAAACGATCAAATAGTCAACACTTAAAAGATTTATCTTTCAACAGAGGGAATTATATCCATTTCAAAAGTTTTGTACATCTACCGGGTAAGAAAAAGTCCGGCAACAGGCGAATTGCCCCCCGTTTAACACCCGTTTATACATTACACGGCGAGCAAGGTAATTGTCTATTTTAATTTTTAATATTGTTCGGCAATTGCCCGTTAGGGCAAGCATGTCAATAGAAAAAATATTCAACGTAAATCAAAAACCTCGTAGAGGTTTCATATCTTTTTTTTATTTAGATGAATCTCCTGAGGAGATTTATTGATTTGTTTCAATGTTTTTCTATTGATAGGGATTTTCTACGGAAATCATATTATCAGAGACGCCCTATTGCTGTTTCACCCGCTTGTAATTCGTTCCGGTTCGTTATAGAATTAGGAACGTTTGTTTTTCACCTTGTTTTTTTATTGCAAAGATGTCCGAAGAAAGATTTGAACTAACCGCTGAAGAAATCCGTTGCTTGCAGGAACTTACTGACGGTTGGAAAACGATTTGGGATAAAATTAGTGTTGAACTACTGATCGGTAAAAATGGTAACGGGCGACTCCACAACGCTACATGGCGGTTTCGTTCGGATAATCCCAGAGTTGATCTTGACGATTTTATTTCCTTTATCTATGAGCAGTATTACAAGGATGTTTTGACTCAAACACGATTCATAAATTATGATTACGATAAATATGGCGGAGATGTTTTTGCTTATCTTTGCGACCCATTCATCATTCGGCAAATGTTTTTGCATTACAAAAAGAAAAATACTCTTATTACAACACCATCCACAAAAGGATTAAATCTGTATAATATTCGATATGATAATCAGGTAACCGGAAAAGACAGTACAGAAAAATCTTTTATTGAATCAATTGATGATAAATCTCACTCCGAACCATATTCCGATGAAAGCAATCCCTTGCAAGTATTATCAAAGGAAAAATGGGTGTTGACGATTTCACCAACGGCAAAAGGGACGTTTTATTCAAAAGATATTCACGCCGGTCTGCAACTATATCTACGAATTGATTATGCGGACAAAAATATGCTGAAACTGCAAGAAGATATTCACAAAAGCGTTACCAATGCCGATAAATCCAACAATAAGCCGCAAGCGAAAATCGAAAGAGAACACAAAGCCGCAGCAAAACGTATTGACGAAACAATAAACACAATCAGCGATAAACTCTTCGATATAAAACGACAAAAAGTACGGAACGTCAATGTTACCGTAGAAAAAGATATGAAACGTAAAATTGCAAAATGCCGTTTGCAGGAAATTTACCGTCCGCTTGACGCGATGCAGATCGTCGATTTACTTGGAGTCAATCGAACCAACGCAGACCAAACGATAAAGCGGTATTACGAACTTGTTACGGATATATTGCCGTTATCCGAAGATGCAAAAGAACAATTCCGCCTGTTGTTCCTGCAAACATTCCAGAACGAGAAAGGAAAAAACGATGGTTGACATTAAAGATGTTCAGGTGTTAGAACCGTTTGATGCTATTTCGTTTTCACAAGGTTTGAAAAACCACGTGATTAAACATGTTTTTCAAACCGGCGAACATTGGCAAGAATTTTTCAGAAATAAAACGATTGATTCCGCATTATTCGGTTATCAATGTAACGGTAAAAGCGATGCGGATTTTTTACAATTATGTCATGAATATGAAAAACTTGCGTCTGATATTTTGCTAAAACTATGTACAGAAATTCGTTGGCACTTCCACTTTTTGACGAAAAAAGAGTATAGCAAGGGAAAGCCAATGTTCTATCAAACAATCGAAGCAATTGATATCAAACGGCAAATAAAAGTTGTGGCGGAATCTTTTGTCAGAAAAGGAAAAGATTCGCCTTATATTGTATGTAGCGTTTTTCGGTATTGGTGCAAAGACCGCAAAAACGGCGAAAGTAATTCGTTGCGAAAATATATAGACAAACGAAAACGCGCAAAAACATTCATTAGAAATGATCCTGATAGGCAAGTAGAACAAACACTTCTTGCTGATCATTGGGGAGAAGAATAGGTAATATTATGTCTGTTTTAGAAAACGCAAAAATCGAATTACTTGACCGGTTAGCAAATAATACGTTACAAGATACGGACGATTTAACAGCATATATCCAATACGCTTGCCGGCTCATGTCTTTGGGCGACCATTCGAAAATTGATGATTTTGCATTTTTGTTCGCAAAAGAACAATTTGCCGGAAAGATTTCCGACATAATTAAGGAACGCTGCAAACAAGGTTGGTTTGAAATAGCCAATTATCCGGGCGAAGACCTGGCTCTTTCATTGATTGATGCGCAAGATTTTTATCTTTTTGAACGGCAATTCGGAAAAGATTATCCAGAGATCAAACCGTATTTTAGAAAATGGTGGGATGATTGTGAAGACGTTGGAATTGATGAGGAGTGCGCCGAATTTCTCGAAAAATTTCTCGAAACATTTCCGATACCGGAAGAAGAACGTTTACCGGTTATCAATACGCCAATTACAGAACGGGAATGGGCTTTGTTGGACTTTGCTTATCGGAATGTCGAGTTGCCGCTTATCGAGTTGACGTTACAACCGTCACAATGGACGAAGAAACAAAATAATCTTTATGATTCTGTTTCGGAAAAATTGATAAAACGTCCTACGTTGTTACTTGCCACTGGTGATGGAAAGCCTGCTGACTCTCTCAAAAAAATAATGCAAACCGATAGTACGGTGAAAATCAAAGATAGAAAACTTTACATCGAAACGCAACTTGACGACGCATGGCAATTTCATATTTCTATCGAAGACGAAAGTAACGAACCAATTGCGATTGATCGTGTTCGTATCGGTAACATTCCGGCATTTCAAGATGAAAAAAATTCGTCCGTATGGAATTTCCGTCTGAAAATATTTGATGACAATAAACGTAAACAACTTCTCGAACAATCCATTTTTGTGCAATTGAGTAATGGTTATCGATTCAAATGTAGTTTACCGTTTATTTAACTTTTAATCGGAACGCAATAACATTTTTCGTTTTATAAATTTATGTCTTTAGCTCCTTCACATCCTGATTGGCAATGGTTTTGTTTGTTTTCGTTGCAAGAAATAAAACAATTTGCAGATAAGAATCCTAATGTTGATTGGTTACAAAAAGCGTCTGTTTGGGTTACTGACCGTAATAATAGTCAAGGTCCGCCGGAAAATTATGTTCCTGTGTTGACAACTAACGATAACGGCGGACAACTCGGTTTTCTCTCTGTTGATAAAAAACGAACTTATGGCAATGCGTTGCAACCGTCCGAATTTGAATCACACGCTTACGATGCCGCAAAAATTATCTTCGATTTATTTAGACCGTTTCAGCATGATCTCGGTGAACCGCTTGTCGATATTTACCTTGACAAAACCGGCGGCGGTTCGTCGTTGTCATTGCCCGCAATGATTGCCGCTTTGCAACGTTTAACCGGAATACGTTTGCCGGATACTGTTATTTCTACGGGTTGTTTGACCAACAAAGAATTAACGCCCGCCGATCCCGATACGCTTTCATTAAAAATCGAAACAGCAAAACAATTCGGTTACAAAACGCTAATCGTTGTAACAGAACAGATAGGTATTCCGCAAGATTGCGGTTTGGAAATTATCAAAGTTGATACCAACCCGCTCATTGCAATTTTCCAGTTAATTAATTCTAAACTGACCGGCGCAATTCCGAAAGACCGACATATCGCCCGATTATTGTTTTCCGCAGACCGATTGCAACAATTAAAAGATAACCAAATTATCGAATCGTTTCTCAACAATAATTATTCAGAGTTGGTGCATTTCGTTGCGTGTGATATTCTTTCACGCAGTGCTTTACATCAGGGTAAAACAACGGAATCTGATCAATATCGTAAACAGATCGGACAACTTCCATGGAATAAAATTCCTAATGATTATTTGGGACATTATTTGTGTTATGAACGTTTTGCCGCAACATCTATTCTTGAAATTGATTTAGGAATTTGGAATGATGAACACGAAACACACAAAGAAGTTGATAAACGGCTGGAACATTTACAAAACGCAATTAAATACGGATATGCAGACAGAAACGATTATTTCGGAGCGTTGACATTAGCAAACGCAAGAGCGTTGCGAAAATGTTTTTTAGCACGATATGAACAAAATTTTGACCGTTTGGAATCTGCGTGGCATGATTTGATATTTCTTTTCGATGATTGGAATGAAATTTTTGTTTACGCACAAAGGATTGACAAGAAATCAACACTTGCCCGTCAACGAAATTACTGTTTAGAATGTTTGATGGATTATTGGAAGATCAATAAATGTTTACCGAAGTGGGAAAAAGTTGATGAGTTTCTAACTAGGATTGATAAAAAAAACAAAACTAACGATGCGTATGACATGATTGCGCAGTTGAATTATTGTGTCATAAAGAGGAAATTACCAAGTGAAAATAACTTAAAACAGTTAATAGAAAAAAATGACTTACTTGATGTTACAGAATATCCGAATTGGATTTTATATGAAAATATTTTACGATTCGAAATTGGAAACGTTCAACAACGACAATATTGTCTTGAAAAACTTAGGGAAGTACCGGAGTCTTCAAAAGATAATGCAAGTATAACTGTATTACTTGCGTTACGGACACGTCAGATTCTTATTGATAACGGAGCGAAACAAATTCTACCGTTAACCGCTCCGCCGGAAGGAACACGCCTACGAGAGATTTACGATAATTTAATTTCCACGCCGGAAATACTGGTTGATCGTTGCCCCTATTAAAACGGAAAATTTATTTTTATTGTCAGAAAGAATAAATTTGAAACTTATGATTATTGTGAACGGTGAATATCACTTTTTCACAAGAAACATTTAACCAAATAGAAGGAGATAAAAATGTCAAAGAATTTTTTTAGTTTTGTATTATTGTCGATAGTTTTGTTGACAGTAAAATCAGAATTACGCAAAATATTCCTCTGGAAAATACTATAAATTTATTACAGTTTCATTTAACTACCGGTAATAAAACAAAAATCGGATACAATTTTCAGAACTTCCATCAATAACTTTTTTTGTGAAAGGATCAATTATGTCTAATAACAATAATCAAAAGAAGACAAGAGCAAAACGTCTTGGGATCAAATCCGTTTTCGTTCACGGCGATAATCGCCTTGCGATTACAACATTCGGCAAAGGTAACGATGCAGAAATTGCGTTACAAACCGATGCGAAGGGCAATGAAATCAAAGATAAATTGCCAATCAAAGTCGGCGGCGGAAATGTTTACACAATCGTACCGGATATCGACGTCAAGGGCAAAGATTATCAAGGCAATTCGCTTGATGTACTATTAAACAACCCTGCCGAACGCGCCGCCGAAGATTATCTGAAACTAAAACCACAACTCGAAATAGAATTCTTCGGAAAAGAATTTCCAAACGATAATATCCGAATCCAAATCATTCATAACATTCTCGACATCCAAAAGATTTTGGGATTGTATATCGCTGACATTATCTATTGTGTCAACAACTTGCAAGATACACCGGAAGATATTGTTGGCTTGGCAATGGGAGAGGATAAAGTTAGAGTCAACTTAGAAAAAATGTT
>JAITQV010000420.1 GCA_031288765.1 Planctomycetaceae bacterium | reverse complement strand
TTGCCCAAAAATAGAGATAATTTGACCGAATTGTATCATTTTACAGCAATTTTGAGCAAGTTTGTATCTTTTTGAAGCATTCGGACGTGCAAAATGCAAAAAATGTCGTGCGACAACCGGCAATTGTCGTGTGACAATCGGCAATTGTCGTGTGACAACCGGCGATTGTCGTGTGACAACCGGCGATTGTCGTTTGGCAACCGGCAATTGTCGTATGACAGCCGGCGATTGTCGTTTGGCAACCGGCAATTGTCGTTTGGCAACCGGCAATTGTCGTATGACAGCCGGCGATTGTCGTGCGACAACCGACGATTGTCGTGTGACAATTGGTAGTTGTCGTATGACATTTTTTGAAGTTTTTGGGGTTCAAGGTTCATTTTCCGCGGCTTTAGGATTTTTCAACACGGGTAGGCAATGTTTTGCCGCAGGACTTTCACCCGCCATCGCCTACTTTATAAAATCCGAAAAATAAAGTTTCAGGAAAATTAAAAGAGATCATTATGAATATTTAAGATCAATTTTTTTGTTTTGGTTTTAGTTCATAGACTCGGAGCAAACTGGGCGGCGGAGTTACCGGATGAGGTTGGTCTCGATTCATCGGTAACGTTTCCCATTTCATTACGTAATGAATATCAAGACCATAATTGAAACGAAGATCAAGACCATATTCGAACGGACAACTCCGATCTCGTAAATCCCACGCTGTTCTGCTTTCGATATTGGGAAAATCAAGTTCAATTTTACCAATTTCTTTTGGTAATTGGATAGAAAAAGGGATTTTACCAACCGGTTTGAGAGTATTCTCATCAAGCAGCCAACATCCGTTGCCTTCTTTAATGTGTTGAAAATTTTGAACAAGTTTACCATTCTGAATTTCAATGGGTCCAAATGAAATTTCATTAAAAATTGATCCTAAACCTTTGAAATCCCAACGGTATTTCCAATCACTTGTTTGGTAGTATTTCCATATTCCATTTTCCAATCGGGCGTTGTAAAGTTGATAGTTTCCGTTGGAATCATATTTACCGTACGAAACAACAACACGATTTTTGGAATCAAAGCCAATAATTTGAGCAGGAAAATTCAAAAGTCCTTCTCCGGGTTGAGCGGCATCAATAATTTCGCCGGTTTGAACAGTGATTGGCAATGTTACCGGTTTACCGTTACTGTTTTCCCAATGCTTCATATCACGGCTTCGGGCGTAAGACAAATCGTGATTGGTACTACAATCCGGTGTATCTCTCCACATCCAACAAATATGATAATAACCGTCGGGACCAATAATAGGACCATAATGATAAGCATTCATTTTACCTTGTCCGTCGAACATCGGCGTATCAAATAACCGGCTCCACGTTTTTGAATCGGAATTATAAATGTTCCAGATTTGGTTACCGTTACCGCTTGAACCGTCTCGGTAAGTAAAAAGCAATTCTTTATTTGTTCCTGTAATAAACTGCGGATAGGTACAATATTTTTCATTGTTTCCGGTCATAGAAACAACCTGAACAAACGACGTTATATCAAGAGGTTTTTCGCTTCGGAAATAGATCAACGGTACACAGTGCATATTTCCCGAAACATGGAGATGTTTGTTTTTATCCAAAGCAAGGGTCACATAATTATGAGAATCCCAACCGATTTTTGTTGGAAGCCGATTAAATATCCATGTTGTTTCATTTAATCGGCGTTGGGCAAGTGTCATATTCCGGTCTGCATCATAAAACGCAATAAATTGATAATCGCCTTCCGTCAAAAGAGCAAAACCAACAGGATGCCCAGACCAAACCGGAGTAACATCAATTCGGCGTATCAAATCGAATTGTACTTGAGCCGCTGTTTGATTTACTGATACCATAAAACACAATACGAAAAATAGTATCAGACAATACGGAATAAAATAATTTTTGAACATATAATTCTCCTTAAATTTCATAAACTGTTTACGACTTAGTTAACCCGAATAATTCATCGGGTGGTAATTTTAAATTTGGGATATAACCGCTCGGTGAGCGGTTATATCGGCGGAGTTGTTACAATGGTAAGTAAAAATGTAGGTAACAACCTTTGAGCGAAACATCGCTTATTTTGGTTATTGGCGTTTATGTTTAATATGATTATAACAAAACACGAAAATTAAAAAACCGGAATCGTGTTACCGTCATCCACATTTCCCAATTTGCCAAGAATACTGTTTGCGTTGGCGCCGGTTCCCGATAACGGACCTGTTGGAACTGTCACGGAAATCGGTCTAACTGCACCATCGCCAAAAAGAAAAATACAAATTCCAACATGACAACCGCCCCATTGAGCCGGATGCCCTTCTTCATGGAAATTTGTGGTACCGGAAAGGTTCATATTGTTACAAATCATTGCGTTAAATGAACGTGCTCCTGAACCTCCCGCCCAACAGTGATATCCTAATATTGAACAATCTCCGGTTTTAGGACGATCAGCCATGGTAGCAGCACTGGTACATAGACCAATATTGTCCCGTTGAATAAATTTTTCTCCAACAAGAATTTGATTGGAAGTTCCATCGCTAAGCCGAGCAAAAGTATCACGCGGCAACCATGATTCCGGTGTACCGCCAGACCAAATGGCACCACGAAAAGGACTTTTCATCTGTTGAGGACCATGTGTTACAGTTGTGCCTCCGGT
>JAITQV010000391.1 GCA_031288765.1 Planctomycetaceae bacterium | reverse complement strand
GCTCAAAAAATCGCCGCAACAAACCGACAAGGGAGTGCTGAGATAGGTGAGATAGTAATAGAAGTCGGAGGTTATGGTGGAGGGGGAGACTTGAATTTTTTTGGACATGATTGATTCCTTTCAATTAAAAAAAATGATTGGGAAAAAGTAACGAACCATATTTATACACAAATAAAAACCAATGTTCAATACCACAATTTTTTGGAAAGTACAAATTTGAAGAAAAATGAAAATATTTTGTGAAAAATTTTGCGCATGGTAATTCTCCTTATAAAATGGAAAATGTAAAATTAAGAAACTAAAATTTACAAAATCTAATTGTAACCGACTCGGAATTCCCGTCAAGTATCCCTATAAAAAATATCAGTCGGAATATGTTATCGATACAAAATATTGAATATCGAAACAATAACAACATGACAAACAGTAAAATCAACAGAAACTAATTAGATTAAGACTTTTTCCGTATCAGTTGGCGTTTTCTGAAGCCAGCCTATAAAATCGCAGGATTGGGTAAATCTCAATCGCACAACCTGTGATTTTTTTCCAAATAAATGACGGCTAAAAACACCTTCTTGCTTTTTGGATTTTTTCTGTCAAAATAGAGATTTAAGTCAGATACCATTTTAGTTTTTTCAAGTTGTAAGTTTCAGAACCTTTCCGATGTTTAGGGGGATTGAAACGTCCTCGTAAAACGTGAAGATTAATTTTGTTTCAGAACTTCCCAATTTTTAGGGGGATTGAAACTTTCATTTTTTATCCTTTGGAAGATTATATTGTTTCAGAACCGTCCGATTTTTAGGAGGATTGAAACTTTCATATTTCTAATCCTTTGAAAGATCATATTATTTCAGCACCTTCCGGTTTTTAGGGGGATTGAAACCGGAAAAATTAGTCCGCAGATAACGTAAATTTTCACAGATATAGATTTTCAGTAATATTTTAGCGGATTTTTTTTGAAACTGTACTTTCCAAAAAATAATAACGGTCAAGGTGTATAATTTAAGGCGTTTTTTGAGTTTTTCTATTACAATTTTGGGATCATCATTCCGCCGTCAACCATAATAACTTGACCGGTACTGTACGCCAGATCGCCGCGTGCCAACATCGCAACCGCACGTCCAACATCTTCCGGTAAACCCCAACGTTGTTGCGGTACCAAACCGTCTTGAATCAGTTTCGAATATTTCTCCGTCACGCCCGATGTCATATCGCTTTGAATAAGACCGGGACGAATTTCATAAACGGAAATTCCGTATTCCGCCAAACGAAGCGACCATAATTGCGTTGTCATACTCAATGCGGCTTTGGACATGCAATATTCTCCGCGATTCAATGACGCCGCTGTTGCGGAAATAGAGGAAATGTTGATGATGCCCGCAAAAAAATCGGAATTTGTTTCCTTTTGCTCGATCATCCAACGAACAACTTCTTGTGTCAAAAAAAACGGTCCCTGCACATTGATCTTCATAAGCCAATCGTAATTTTCCTCCGTCATCGTCAATACATCATCACGAACTTTTGCACTGACACCGGCATTGTTGACAAGCAAGTTGAGTTGACGAAAATCACTTCGGACTTTTTGAACAAGTTCCCGCCGGTCATTCCGGTCGCCAATATCGCAGCGATAATAAACCACTTTTTGACCGCCGGAACTTTGCGACCTTAGCGTATCAAGTTCGCGCCCCACATGATTGATTTCACGCGTACCGCAAAGAGCCAACATATATCCTTCAGCCAAAAGCGATTTCGAAATTCCTAATCCGATTCCGCGTAAACCGCCTGTTACAAGAGCTGTTCTCATAATTATCTCCTTATAATTGTTTCCATTTTAAAGCCAGAATTTCACGGCTTTGTTGTATGTCAAGATTCATTTGATAAACAAGTTGTTCCGCCGATTCAAAGCGGATAACTTCACGAAGCGCAACAAGAAAATCAATGTCCATCGTTTTGCCGTAAATATCCCCGCTAAAATCATGAAGGAACACTTCGATTTTCGGTATTGATTGTTGAAATGTCGGATTGGTTCCGATATGGGTTGTGGAACCGAACAACTGTCCGTCAATGGTTGCGGTAGTTACGTAAATGCCCGGTTTGGGAATAATTGTTTCCGTTTCACCGAGATTGGCAGTCGGAAAACCGAGAGTTCGTCCGCGTTGATCGCCTTGAATTACTGTTCCGGTCAAGCGGTACGGTTGCGGCATCCATTCGGCAGCCTGTTCGACGAACCCTTCCTGAAGAAGTTTTCGAATACCGCTGCTGGAAATAAGTTGATCGCCAAACCGAACCGGTTCCACAATATCAATCTCAATTCCCGTTTGCCGTCCGTATTGTTGAATCAACTCGGAAGTTCCAAGACCGTTGTGTCCGAAACAAAAATTATGTCCTTCCGCAATAACGGTAACTCCCAATTTTTCCCGAAGTGTTTCGAAAAAAAATGTTTCCGCACTTTGTTGCAGCAATTCGTGATCGGTGCGGAGAATAACCAACGCATCAAGATTAAACCGGCGGAACAATTCAATCTTCCGTTTTAATGTACAAATAGGTTGGATATTCCAATCGGGTCGGAGAACCGCAGCAGGCAAAGGATCAAATGTCAGAATAACCGCAGGAATTTGACGTTGATCGGCACGGTTTTTCAGACATTGGATAATCCGCGAATGCCCAAGATGCATTCCGTCGAATTTACCAATACTGACCGCTCCGCCGCGAAACCGTTCGGGAAAAAATTTGATGTCCGTAATAATTTGCATTAAGATTATTCTATCAATAATGTGTTTTCCGTATTAATTAAAACTCTTAACCGTGAAAACAATAAATATAACTTTATTCTACGTAAACTTTGACAACTCTTACAGGAATTGTTACAGATTAAAAAAATTGAAGATTGTCAAAGGGCATCATTTACGCTCAATATAAATAAACGAACCCCGTCAAAACCGAATAACATTATATCTTTCATTTTTCCGTTATAAAGTGGGGGCAATTCCATTTTATTTTTTTGTAATCTTTTTCGTGATTCTTATAAAATGTTCAAATATGATAAAAAAGAACGGCGGTTTTCAACCTTATTTTATTGTCCGTTTTTCGGCAATCCGTCGCAAGATATACAACGATGTGTAAACAAGGGATTGTTTTTTCACCGCAATCGTGTTAAATTGATGATTGTTTCAAAGTGTATAAGTCGGACATTTCAATTCTGCCCTTGTTATGAGGACGCCTAATTTATAGATTGATAATGTTTTGACCAATCTTTCCCGATAATGGAGTTGTGAACAATAACACGTTTCAATGTTGTTTACGGTTTGAATAATTATGTTAAAGGTTTATAAATCCGGTACGTTTTGTATCGGTAACTCTTATTCGGAGTGATTTTTTTTGCAATAAAAATAAACGATTGAAAAGGTTTCGGATATGGAAAAATTTTGTTATATTTTTGTATTTTTTATTTTCTTGTATGTTCTGCCTCTTCGGGCGGCACCTCAGATGTCGGTTGAGACGGACAGAGCAACGGTTTATGAGGGCGAGTCAATCTATTATCGGATAACACTTTTTGATACACAACCGATTGATGAATCTATCATACCGGATGTTTCGGCTTTTACCGATTTCAATGTTCAGACGCATCCCAAACAACCATCAAGTGAACATTCCGTTCAGATTATCAATGGTTTGCGTACGGAAAAAACAATTTCACGTATCCGGTTTGCTTACACGTTGACGCCTAAGAGAAGCGGTTCGCTTATTATTCCGAAACCGAATGTTTCAATAAATGGTCAACAACTTGTTCCTGATTCTGTGAAAATCGGCGGTCAGTTTTTGCGGGAAACTTCGTTGGGCGGTGCAATTCCTATTACGGTTAAACCTCCCAATGATCAAGACCTTGTTCGGTTAAAAATCGAAACGGATAAAATGCGGCTTTATCCGTTTCAGCCTTTGACGGTTACTTTGGCGGTTCAGGTCAAGGGATTGCCGGAAAAAATTGATTCGGGACAATCGACTAATCCGCTTCAGGTTTTGCGTGATCCGCCCAAGTTGACCATACCTTGGGCGAACGATGATACCTCACTTCCGAAGGGAATGATTCCGCAACAGAAAGTCAGTGATTGGCTCAACGGTTTGAATGTCCGGCGACCGCAACCCGGTTTTGCGATCAACGATTATACGTCCAATGGTTTTGGATTTGACGATGATTTTTTTCGTACACCATTTTCGTTCGGCAGCATAAACCGGCGAATACCGTTTCAGTTTGCTCCCAAACCGGTGAAAATTCAGCGTCCGGATTTGAACGGTAAAGAAACAACTTATTGGGAATTTCGTTTTTCCCGAACATTTATTCCTGAAGAGATTGGTCAATTTTCATTTGGTACTGTTTCATTAAAAGGAGTTTTTGCTGCTGCAGATCCGAATTCGCCGCAAGGAGCTTCCCCGCGGGATGTTTATGCGTTGGCTTCTGAAATTTCGGTTGAGGTTGTTGATGTTCCGCAGGAAAACCGTCCGAATACTTATATTGGGGCGTTTGGAACATTCGATTGGTCTGTTGATCTTCAGCCGCGTCAGGCAAAGGTGGGCGAGCCAATGACGTTAACGCTTCGTTTATCCGGTCAGGGAGCAACCGCTCATGTTAAACCGCCGGAGTTGTCGCAGAACCCCGAAATTACAGCGAATTTCAAAATTTATCCGCCGACAGAGGAAGTAAACGAAAAATCCTGTACGTTTACTTATACGGTTCGACCGACACGGGAAGGGGGGCTTGTTTTTCCGTCTCTTTCTGTTGCGTTTTTCGATGTTGAAAAAGAAGAATTTGTAACACTTCAAAGCGACCCGATTGCAGTGGAGATTACTGAGACGAAAAATTCTCATTCCGCACCGGTGTTTAACGGCAGACAGCGATCTTTTTCGGAAACGCTGGAACGTTCGGAAAAGGGGTTGTTTGCCAACATGACCGATCCGAACAAAGCCGTCCGCCAATCGGTTGATTTTGTTCGTTGGGCGTTTATTATCATTTCGTTATTTTCGGTTTATGGTTTATTTGTGTTTGGTGTTTTTGTTTGGCGGACATATCACTCCAATCCGAAACTTCGCCGCCGGCGCAGTGCAGGTAAACGGGCAAAACAACGTCTTGCCGAAATAGTAACAACACGGCAAAAATCGGGCAGTCAAACAACATCGTTTGGAAATGAACTCCAAAACGTCTTTTTTGGTTACGTTGCGGATTTAACCGATGGAGCGGAACAAGGTATGACTACGAAAGATGCGTGCCTCAAATTATTGGAA
>JAITQV010000317.1 GCA_031288765.1 Planctomycetaceae bacterium | reverse complement strand
CATCCCGAAAAGAAACCGCGATATATTACCGTTGAATCTGCAATTTCTCCAGACAAACTCGGTATCGAACACAACGGCAATGTACCGGAAACACAGGAAAACGGTTGGATACTCATCAGCGTTAACCTACTCAATGACCAAACGGAAAAATATAAATGGTTAAAAAAATATGAACCAATTGGTATGATCGGATATTCCATCTGGATTTACCATATTCAAGACCATAATCAAGATTGAAAAAATTGGTTTATGCTGAGTCTTAATAAACTATCATCTCCAAAGTTTTCTGTTTATGGCGGTTACTATTTTGACTTTTTTAGTAGTTAAGGTGATTATCAAATGTGTATGGGTTACTTCATGGTAGCATTATTACAAATAAAGTTTACAATGATTTGCCAAGAAATTGAGGTAATTGTTTGTAATATGTCCGATTCAGTAAGATTAAAACCTTTAAATGTTGAAACTGTAGCATGTCAAACCCTAGACAAATTCACTGATACTGTAAAGTGACAATCGAAATACGTTTTGTTTATGATGATTCGTAACCTGTTTAGAATTAAGACTTTAACATCACTTCCTATTCCCGGTGAACACCAAGTTTTTTGGAGCGTGAACCGGAGCGTGAACAGCCACTTATATGTTTTCATAAATCTTTGATAAATAAAGACTTGTGCCGAACCTGAAACAGGTAGGCGATATCTCGCCGAAACATCGCATCGGCGTTAGCCGATTGGGAACCAATTTAACGACGGTAATTGACAATGTTTTTGTTTTGGTTTACGTCCGCCGACAAATTTCCCGGTCAGCTAGCGATTGCCTACCTTATAATTGCAGACTTTTTACGAAAATTCCCTTGAAATATTACAAAAATGAAAATTCCCGATAAATAGTTGTTATCAATTTTCCGCCCAATAAATTATTGTTTTATAAAATTCCGTTCAATCCACGAAGTATCAACACGCCCTTCCTGAAAATCATTGCTTTCAAGAATTTTGAGTTGGAAGGGCGCGGAAGTTTTAATTCCATCGATTTTCAATTCGTTGAGGCAACGCCGCATGCACGCAACAGCTTCCGGTCGAGTCGGTTGATGAACCAGAAGCTTTCCAATCATAGAATCATAAGCCGGGCTGACCGTGTAGCCGGCATAAACATGAGAATCAAACCGAACTCCAAAACCGCCCGGAATAATCAACTTTTCAATTGTTCCGGGACAAGGACGGAAATGATGATCGGGGTCTTCAGCGTTAATCCGGCACTCAATCGCCCAACCGTTCGGAATCACCTCCGCCTGCTTAAACGGCAATTCCTCACCGGCAGCAATCCGAATTTGCGTCTTAATCAGATCAATTCCCGTAACTAACTCCGTAACAGGATGTTCGACTTGAATTCGGGCGTTCATTTCAATGAAATAAAAATTTTCGTTTTTATCGACCAGAAATTCAACCGTTCCGGCGTTAGTGTAACCGGATTCTTTGACCAACCGTCTTGCCGCTTCACACATTGCCTGACGGGTCGATTGTTTCAAATTTGGGGCGGGCGATTCTTCAATTAATTTTTGGTGACGCCGCTGCATGGAACAATCACGTTCCCAAAGATGGACGATATTTCCGTGATAATCGGCGATAATCTGAACTTCGACATGGCGGGGATTTTCGATGAGTTTTTCGAGATAAACACCGCCGTTGCCGAATGCGGACTGGGCTTCCTGAACCGCCTGCTGAATTGCCGTTTTGAGTTGTTCGGCGTCTCTTGCGATTCTCATTCCGCGTCCGCCGCCGCCGGCTGTTGCTTTAATTAAAACCGGAAAACCGACTTTATTAGCAAATTTCAAAGCGCCGCTGTCGGATTCGACCAACCCGTCGGAACCGGGAACACACGGAACTCCCACTTTTTGTGCAATTTTTCTTGCGGAATTTTTATCACCGACCAACGCCATTGCTTCGGGGCTTGGTCCGATAAATTCGTAATTACAACTTCGGCAAACATCGGCGAAGTGGGCGTTTTCCGAAAGAAACCCAAATCCGGGGTGAACCGCTTCGACACCGCCGACTTCACAGGCGCTGATAATCCGGTCGATTTTGAGATAGGATTCTGCGGATCGCGGCGGACCAATACAAATTGCTTCGTTTGCAAGGTCAAGATAGGCTGCTCCGCGATCCGCTTCACTGAAAACAACAACCGTTTCAATCCCCATTTCACGGCAGGCTCGAATAATCCGTAAAGCAATTTCACCACGATTGGCAATTAAAATTCTTTTAAACATGAAATATTGTTAATTTAATGAGAACTCATTTCAGAAAGTCCGACGAATTAAAATTATCCGACAAAATATACATAAAAAGAATGTATTTTCAAGAGATACTCAAAAGTAACCGCCTATTTTGTTAACCACAGAATACACGGGACACACGGAAATTAGTAAATTGATAAGATTACAAGTTTATTTTTTGAGGATACAAAATGAATATAATAACAAAAAAACATTTTTGTGCCTTATTCCTTATAAACAAACGAATCTTGGAGTTGTACATAAACATTTATTACTATTTACAAATTCCGTGTATTTCGCATATTCAGTGGTTAATAAATAGACAATTATTCTGATTTCCATAGGAAATCCCTATCAATAGAAAATTAACGCAACAAATCAATAAATCTCCATAGGAGATTCATCTAAATAAAAACAAAAAATAAAATACGAAAAAACACAAAAATTATTTTTGAGGGAAATTATTTTTTTGGACGTGAGGATTTTGTGGTTGACAGGTTTTAGTTTATTAGTATAATTTCACCCATGCTTAATTTTTCATTATTTTAAATTCAATATTTAGGAGACTAAATTATATTTTAAAAAATAAGTAGTCCGAATTTTTATTCGGGTGAAAAAGATATTCGAGTACGTCAACAAAACCAAAATCGTTTCGGCGATTAGGTAATTTTCTACAGGCAACCGGATTTTCCGGGTAGAAAATTATCATGACTTAATAGAGTTGCGTGTCTCCCGCTAAGGGAGCGTCGCGTATTAAGTCGCGGGGATAATTCAGTATTACATTTTGAACATGTAATACACCACTTTTGCCGGTGGGAATGAGCCTGTTTTTGGTTGCGTGTCGCTCCTGACAAAGAGTGACATTTCTGTTGCCGTTTCTCGGCTTGTGTTTGTTTCCCAATTTCAGCAACAACAGATTATACGTTATGTAATCTGTTAAAATATCAAAATCCTTTTTTAAGGAGAATATGACATGTTCCAACTTTTATTTAACCTTTTGCCATGTTTGATGGCAAGCCTCACAGTATGTTTCATGCTGTGTGTTACGTTGTGTTCCGGCGGTAGTTTCCGTTCGAAGGTTCGTCGAACCGGATATCGAAACGGATTTACGCTGGTGGAGTTACTTGTGGTAATTGCGATTATCGGAGTGTTAATCGCATTACTGTTACCAGCTGTGCAAGCAGCCCGAGAAGCCGCAAGACGGATGACCTGTACCAATCATCTGAAACAGTTAGGGCTTGCCGCACACAATTATCACGATAGTTTCGATACCTTCATGGCAGGACAAAGCGGTGGTCCTGGGCGTGCCGCAACAGATACCAGTTATTCTGGTGCGCCTGTTGGACGCCGTGACCGTATTAGTGCATTGGCTTACGCTCTGCCTTATATGGAGCAGGAAGCTTTGTATGAAGTATGCATCGCAAGCGAACCGATGCATCCTTGGTACTGGTTAAGCACATGGGCAGATGGAACTCGTTTCAAAACTAAGGTCAAAACGTTTTTTTGCCCTAGTGATGGTACCGGACCAAACGGTCCCATTGAGGCTCAAGGTACTGCTGCCACCAATTATGTTGCTTGCAAAGGCGACTCATTGACTTGGGATAATACTTGTAACTATCCGTATGACGGAATAACCGGCAGTGTCGTACAAGGAAGTTATCAAGCACCTTGCCGAGGTTTGTTTGGAAATCGGGTTTGGAAATCCACCGCGGCTGTTACAGACGGAACCAGTAATACACTCATGTTTTCAGAGCGTCTGGTTCATGTTCCCGAAAGCCGAAATTATCTTGAAGTTTCTTCTTACATAAGCGGAGCTCTTGACACAACCAGCCCAACAGCTCAAGATGATTGGATATCGGGTAATTTTTCCGGTAATAATCCGTCGCTTTGTATGTCACTCAAAGGACCTGATCGGATGTTGGTTAGTTCTGCAACTTTTTTGTACCACAGGGGAGGGACACGTTGGGCAGATGGAGCAACAATCTTTACAAGATTCAACGCTATATTACCGCCCAATGCTCCCGGTTGCGGTCTTAACAATATTGGGAGTGACGAGCGATTTCTTATTTCGACATCCAGTTATCACGTCGGAGGGGTCAACACCGTTTATATTGATGGTTCCGTACATTTTATTACGGAAAGCATTAATACTGCTACGGCTGGTACTGCCGGATTGGCAGCGGCACCGCCTCAGTCCGGTATATCGCCTTATGGTGTTTGGGGAGCACTCGGTTCCGTTGATGGCGGTGAACTTTCCAATCCCTAGAAAGTTTCGTTTCAAAATTGAACTTTCTTACTGTTCAATTTTTGAAGTTTTAATTAGATAAGACAGGCAACCTCTCTCAAGAGAGGTTGCCTCAATAACTGCCCCATTTATTTTTTGAAAGGCTTATTTGACTATGAAAACGTTTTTTATGCTTATTTGTTCAATTATGGTTCTTGTTACTTTCTCAGGATGTAAAAAAGAGCCGAAAACATTAGGTGTTGTTCCTGCTTCTGGTACTGTAACGTTGGATGGAGAGGTTATAGAAGGAGCCTCAATTACCTTTGTACCGAAACCGGGAACCTCAGGAGGTCAAGGAGTTTCCGCTATTTCCGATAAAAACGGGCATTTCTCACTAGGAATACTTCAATCTGGTGAGGGCGCTATTCCCGGAATCTATTGGGTTTCTGTTATTAAAATAACAGATATCACTCCTTTTACACCGGAAGAAAGGGTAAAGTTGTCGGATGCGGGCAGACCTGTTAAACCGGTTTATAGGTATGAAATTCCTCAAAAGTATGAAAATCCCAAAAGTTCCGGTATTGAAATAGAAATCCCGGATATCGGTAATCAAAATATTCGACTGGAACTTAAGAAATAGGTAATATTTCATCGGAAATTTCGTTGAAATATTTTTAATCATAAGGTAGGTGAGGGTAGGCGAAAACCGTTGGGCGAAACGGTGCCTACCTTTTGATTAAAAATCTTGTATCTATTCAGTGATTTGTCCTGAAAATAGGGTTGGTGACTGAATAAATACAAAAAAAACACATCTTTGGTGATATTACAGAATACAATTGCTGCCCCCCAATTG
>JAITQV010000198.1 GCA_031288765.1 Planctomycetaceae bacterium | reverse complement strand
AGTATCGCCCGCTCAACAACTTACAACGGACGCCAAATCATTAACGGCGCGCTCGCTTACAATTATTCCGGTGTTGACGCGTCTAAACTGGCGAATTTCCGAATTAATAAAGCCGATGTCGCCGCCGGAGGTTCCGCAGTAAACATTGAGCTTACTCAAAAAGCCGATAACGCACGTTTGGCGTTGGATTTCGATAATTTCGCGACTAGTAATAATGATAAAATAATTCAAAAAGGAACCACATTGACAATTGGTCTTCAAAACCAATCGAAAGTTACGTATGAATTTAAAGAAAATACGGAAATAATCGCGCCAAGTGGTACAGCTCCTAGTGCAGGTGAATTGGAGGCAGACGATTTTATTACGACGTTAAACAACATGCTTCGCGGTTCCGGTGTAACGGCAAAGCTTGATGATGATACATCTCCAACAGCAATTATTTTTGAATCAAATGCTGTCGGAAGTGACCAAAGGCTCGAAGTAACAGCCGGAGGAACAAGTACAAATACAAGTGCTGCCGATCTTGCTGCCGTTATTGGAACGGTTGAACTTGACGCCAACGGAGACTATGATTTGTCAACAAACTTTATACAACGTTCAGAAGCCCAAGGTTCGGATGCTGTTGTTAATGTGAACGGAAAGCAAACAACCGCAAAAGGATTGAATCTTTCGTATGCGGATTCGGATTTGTCGTTTAGCACATCGCTTTCCGAGACGTTTGCAAAGAATAACGGTGAAGTTCCAGACCCAGCTAACAATCTCTACGATACTTCAACATTTACGATAACCGGCGGCGGAGCGATGTTCCAGATTGGCAAGGATGTTGTATCCGATTTGCAATTACGTCTTGGTATTTCGAGTGTCGGAACCGGTTATCTCGGCGGTTCCAACGGCACGTTAGCCGAACTTCGTAATATTGATTACGATTCGGATGCCGGTTTGAAAAAGGCGTACAGTATTGTCAATGATGCCGTTAATAGTTTGGCAAAATCGCGGGCTCAAATCGGAATATCACAAAATTTGTTGACGGCGAACACAAATAATTTGGACAGTCTTCTGACAACAGTTACCGAAGCGGAAGGAAAAATTTCAAACACGGATACGGTGTTGGAGTCTTCACGGTTAGCCCGTAACGAATTGCTTGCTCAGATGGCGATGAGTTCGATTCTTTATTCACGGCAATTCGCGGCATTTTCCGTGAGTTCGCTTTTCGGATAACCGAACAAAAATTTGTAATCATCAGGTCGGCAACCGTTACGGCGAAAGGTTTTCACCTATGGTTGCCTGCCTGACAGTGCCTTTGTTCGGCAAAAGATTGAACAGAGATTATTTATCGTCAGTCAGTTCATCAATCAATTCGGAAGTTTGGTCGTGTTGGTCTGTGTCTGTTTCCGATAAGTTGGTTATTTCATGGGATGTTCCAATCTTGTGTAAAACGTTACAAGACGATTGTTGGGAAATCGGGCAATTCCGGCAATGCCCGCACACAGAATGATCCTCCGAATTACAAAGAAACGGTTTCAACATTGTCCAAAAATACCACCCGCTCACCCCAAGAGCCAAAATCGCAACAACAACTCCAAACATCGCTCCGCTATAACAGATTCGTTGGAAATAAAATAAACAATGCCCGTTTCCGGCAATATTGTATAAAGTTTCCGTTGATGTTTTATCCGCTGCTGTTTGCGGTTATACCGGTTTTACAGCAGACAATCCAACGCCGTAAATCCCGTACGCATAATTTGTTTTCGGAACCAGGGATAAAACATCACCGGTATTTTAATCGTTTTAAGCCAAAGTTGCCATCTCAGCGAACAAAGACTTTTACGGTACACCGCAGGATTAAACCCTTGGGAATCAAATGTTTGGGCAAGATAATAAGCACTGGTCAACGCCGGACTGATTCCTTCGGCGGAACTGGGACTAATCAACCCGGCTGCCTCGCCAACCAAAAAAATCCGGTCGGAACCAAGACAAACCGAAAACGGATTTAACGGACGAAACAAAAATCCCGCCTCTCGGTAAAACGGAAAATCAAAACAAAATCCGGCATTTTTGAGTTTTGTTTTGAGCCGTTCAAACGTTTCACGTGTTTTGCCGCCGTAAGGAATCGCCCCGCCAAGAATAATCTGCTCGTTCTTCGGAACCGTCCACGCATAAAAATCCGTGATTCCCGAATCGAATATCCCGACATAGTCGTTCCGAAAATCAATCCCGTTTTTCGGAGAATTTTCCGGTAAAACCGCCTGCAATTCAAACCATTCCTGCAATGCAATATAACGTTTCGGATTGGGATGACCGGCAAAAAATTCACGCCGAACCGTTGAAAACGAACCGTCCGCTCCCACTAAAAAACGTACTCGTTCCGACCGTATCTCTTCTTTTTCCGTAAAAAAAATTTCAAGATTATTGTTATCCGAACATTGCGAACGCCGGTAAACCGCACCCGCCCGAATATCCACATCCGAAGGAATCAACGAAATAAGCCAATGATCAAAAGCGTTACGGTCAATGTTGACATATTGCCGGGCGTAATGGCGAACCAGTTGCGATTGCAAATCCCAGACGGCAACAGCAAACGGTTGCGGATCAACCAGAACTTCACGGGGAAGAGCCAAATCAAATTTTGCCAACATCTTTTGCGATTCCGGTGCAAGAATACCGCCGCAACACTTTTTCCGTTGGCGGTGAAGCAACAGAACCCGACAACGCCCGGACAAATACCGGGCTAACGTCGCCCCTGCCGGTCCCGCCCCCACAATAGCCACATCATACATAAAATTAACGGGAACAATCCCCTTCCGCGTAGTTTGTCCTTACTCAAAGTGCCGGTAACATTAAAATAATTGTCTATTTATTAACCACTGAATACACGGAACACACGGAAATTAGTAAATTGATAAAAATCTTTTATTAAAATCTTTTCTGATTTCTGTTTTTGAAATTCCATATTCTCCCCCAAAATTATAAATTCCATGTGCTCCGTGTGTTCAGCGGTTAAAAATATAAATAAGCACAATATTTTTTAATTGACGATCCGGTTAATAACTGCTCCATTAGCACCACCGAAATTGACTAACAAACCAAGTTTTAATTTTGACATTTTCAAGTAATTAATGACTTGTGCATTGTGAATGTTTGTGATTTCTAAAACTGATTTTATCTCAACAATAATTTTATCATAACATAAAAAATCCGCCTGATATGCTTTATTAATCATCTCATCACGATAGTATAAACGCAATTCTTTTTGAGCAACAAAAGGAATTTTTTGAAATGTAAATTCACGCTCTAAACATTCTTGATAAACCGCTTCAAGAAAACCACATCCAATCTCTCGGTAAACATTGAACACCGCACCGCGAATAGCATAAGTCTCAGATTCAAATAAAAGTTTGCTCATTATTTTTTCTTTCTTAATTTTAACCACTGAATACATGGAACACACGGAAATTAGTAAATTGATAAAAATTTTTTATTAAAATCTCTTTTTATTTCTGTTTTTGAAATTCCATATTCTCCCCCAAAATTATAAATTCCGTGTGTTCCGTGTATTCAGTGGTTAATAAAAATAGACAGTTACATAGAGAAGTAATCATTGAGAATTGTACCGGTTTGCGTGAATAACTTCAGAAACGGTTATTGCAGTTTCCGTCCGGTAGTTTATGTGCCGTTTCATTTTAGATACAATTTATCTTGTCAGTTTTTTGGTAATTTCCGCAACATGTTTTCCCTGAAAACGGGCGATGCGGAGTTCATTTTCCGACGGCTGCCGTGAATTGTCTCCGCCGGCTAAGGTGGTTGCTCCATAAGGCGAACCGCCGGTAATTTCATCCATTTTGAGCAGTCCCTGTTCGGAATACGGAACCCCGACAATCACCATGCCGTGATGAAGCAAGGTCGTATGGAAACTTGTAATTGTTGTTTCCTGACCGCCGTGTTGTGTGCCGGTTGAAACAAAAACACTGCCGGCTTTGCCGATCAAAGTTCCTTTGAGCCAAAGGGACGCAGTTCTATCGAGGAAGTTCCGCATTTGTGCCGCCATATTGCCGAAGCGGGTTGGTGTTCCGAAAATAATACCGTCCGACGCCGCTAAAATATCGTTTGTTGCTTCCGGTATTGCGGACATTTTTGCTTTGGCTGCTGCAGCGCCGGATTTTTCCAACACCTCCGCCGGAACCAGTTCGGGAACCTGATACAACGACACCGAAACATCCGAAACCTCTCGGACTCCGGCGGCAATCTCTTCCGCCATCCGGTGCGTATGACCGTACATACTGTAAAACACAATACTGATTTTTGTACTCATAAAAAACCTTTCGTAAATTCCTGATTCATTAAGTGTTGACTGCCGTTGCGGTGTTGGCAGATTCAATTCAGTGCAAAACCGCTAAACTTCAGTAGTGATAAATATAATCGGCAAGTGTTGCCTTGCCGAGACGGTTGCAAACTTCCTGAACGATTTCAACCGGCGTGTCTTTTTCGGAACTTAAAATGACTTTGACATGGTGTTCCGGTTTTCCTTCAAGGAAATTATCCAATGTTTTTGCCAACTCTTCTATATTAACGGGTTGGTTATTTAATGTCAACGTTTTATTGTTCAAAATATTGATTCGAGCAATGATTTCCTTTCTGTTTTCGGCTTCACGGATTACGCTGTCAATTGAAACGGGAACACCCTTTGTTTTACATTGTTCCGCCGCTTCCATAAAAGCAATGATTTCAATAGTTTCCTGCGGATCAACCGGAGATTTGCCTGTTTTGAAAAAACGGGCGATTTCTTCGACAAGCGGTTTATAACCTTCGTAAGACCCGGCATCAGCAATTCCTTTATCGCCAAAAACGACCGCGCCGTATCCGGCTTTACCGGTACGAATCCCGCGGAAAACGCCGATTCGTCCGTCCTTCCAAACTCCCGTAACAAGTTCCGTTCCGTCGGTTTGTATCCGCGTTACGGATTCGCAGCCTGTTCCCATTAACGTAAAAAGTATTTCCACGCCGTGAATACCGTACCAAAACAGATCGGGATGTTTGTCGTTGAGCAAACACGGACTCCAAACATCACAACCAATTACTTGCCCTGCCGGAGATTCGCCTTTGCGTGCTTTTTGAAAACCGGAGGAAAAACGAAGCGATGAAGCCGAAAAAACCGGAACATTTTTCTCCCGCGCTAAACGGAAAATCGCCAGAACATCGGCAAGCGAAGCCGCCATCGGTTTATCGATAAAAAGAGGTTTTCCGGCGTTGATAACCGGTTTGGCTTGTTCCCAATGCGGTCGTCCGTCAACACTTTCAAGCAGTACGCCGTCGACATGGGGCAACATGGTTTCAATGGTATTGTACAGCGGAATCCCTTGTTTTTCCAATTCATCGGCATATTGCCGGACTCGGTTCCAACTTCCCGCGTTATCCGGCATTCCGCCGGGGTAAGCCGCAACAACCTTAAAACCGTTACAAGGTTCCGCGACATTGGGATCATTCAAAATGTTGACAAACGCCGGAACATGGGAAGTTGTTGTTCCGATGATGCCAAGACGAAAAATCTCTCCGCCCAAAACACCAACAGCCAAACCATTGAAAAACAACAACCCATAAACAACAAAACAAAAAATTTTGGACATCATAGGAACATTTATTAAGGGTAATAGGAATTGGAGAACAGTCAATAATTGTTTTTTAATTGAGAACAAACATTGTTCTCAACATCTCATTTCATTATAAAATATCACATTATTGCAAACGATTCAATCATACTCTTGAACTTTCGGAAAAAAAAATCTGAAAAAAATTGGAAGAAACTTTATAAATTGGGTATCTATTCAGGCAGGTAGGCAAATTTTTGGGAAAAATTTCGGAAAAAATAAAAAATCGGAATTTTTCTTGATACCCCCGATTGTATGCCGATTGATCTCTGGTATAGTTTACAACATTGAATTTGCAACCGGTTTTGTTTTTGCCATGCGTTTTTTGGTGAACGGTTGCAGGGATAATTCAATAGCAACCTTGTAATATCAAAGGAGATTTACAATGGAAAATTTTGTTAGATGTTTGATTGTGTTTTTGGGAAAATTTTTGGGGAATTTTTTTGAGAAAATTCCAATGTTAAAATGGGAAAGCCTGGTAAACCAGGGGGGGGGGGCAGGATTAGGTAGAGAGTTAAGAAAGGATAGCAGAAAGTCGGCTTTCCGACACTATTCGTCAAAATTCTCAACTCTTTCCCGTTCTTCACTGTTCGGCTTTACCTTGGTCGAACTTCTTGTGGTGATTGCGATTATCGGCGTGTTAATCGCTCTGTTGTTGCCTGCCGTGCAAGCTGCCAGAGAAGCCGCAAGACGAATGAGTTGTTCCAACAAATTGAAACAACTTGCGATTGGTGTTCACAACTTCCACGATGTCAACACCCGTTTTCCCAACTTCTATAACGACCCGATTTATATCGGTAAAGGATGGGATATTAATAATGGTCGTGGAACTTTCTTAGGGGTTCTTTTACCTTTTATTGAACAGCAGGCTCTTTACGATACTGCTATTGATTCTGCTGCCTCTGTTGGTGCTTTTGTTCTCGTTCCGGCATTAAGAGAAACAAAAATTGATACGTTTCTTTGTCCGTCGGACGGAAATTCATCATTGTGGCAAACGGGAGACTATTGTCCAACTAATTATATTGGTAGCCGCGCCGATCTGGCTTGTCTTCCATATGAGCCTATTCCACGAAGCTGGCTTCGTCCCGGTCCCGCATCGAACGGCAGTATTGGCGGTTTTGAAATTGTTACCGATGGTACCAGTAACTCCGTCATGCTTTCCGAAGGACTTATCTGGGACAGGGGGGGTGATGCCGGCGGTAATATGAAATCCAATCTCGCTATTGGTATCGCCGGACACTTTAATCAGGTTCCGCAAACATGTTACAATGCACGAGGCGAAGGTGTGATGCTCAAATCCACTCAAAATGTTTTGAATATAGGTTTACATGGTATCCGTATGGGAGCCTTTGACTCTTATTCAGTATTATTCAATGGGTTTTACACATTACTGCCGCCCAATAGTCCATCTTGCGGAGAATTTTCAAGTACCTATTATGATTTTGCCTGGATGACCGCCAGCAGTAATCATCCGGGCGGCGTAAATACAACACTAATCGATGCAAGCGGACGATTTATCAGCGATTCGATTAATGTTCAGAATTTACACCGTTCCTCTGATATGCGTGAATATCCCACAGATAGTGCCGGCGAATTTAGTTACGGAGTTTGGGCGGAAATAGGGTCTATCAATGGAGGTGAAAGTACGTCCGTTCCGTAACAAAATAAAAATCTTTTACGTCGTTAACGTTTTTCCAATGGAGATACAACATAATCTTCATTGGAAAACAAATTATGTAACTGTCTTTTTTTATTAACCACAGAATACACGGAACACATAGAAATGAGTAAATTGAGTAAGATCACAAGTTTATTTTTTGAGGATACAAAATGAATACAATAACAAAAAAAATTTTTGTATCCTATTCCCTATAAACAAACTAACCTTGAAGTTGTACGTCAACATTATTACTCTTACAAATTTCGTGTATTTTGTGTATTCAACGGTTAATAAATAAACAATTACCAAATTATCCCATCAAGGATAGTATGTTTGTAAACCGTTTCGTATTTTCGTTTTACAAATATTTCGCAGCAACATTTTTTTACAACTTTTTTACAACTTTCCTACAATGATACAAAATTCATTAACTTGTTTGTGTTTTGTTTTTTTGGTTCTTTCGTTTCTTGGTTGCGGTGAACCTAATCGTGTCGGAGCCGTCAAGGTTAGCGGAACGGTTACGGTGGACGGTCAACCAATGGAAGGAATCACGGTGATTTTCAATCCGGTTGAAAATCACGGGACTGCCGCCAGCGGAACAACAGATGCCCAAGGCGGTTATGTTTTGACTTCGCCGGGAGCACCGTACAACGCCGGAGCAGCCCCCGGACAGTACATTCCGACCTTCTCAAAAACAGAATCGGAAATACTCGAATCCACCTCCATCGAAGACTATAAACAAAAATATGGAAATAGAATCCCAAAAACATTTCACCTTATTCCCGAAAAATATTCCAAAGTAAAAACTTGCGGAATTGAACCCTGCCTCGTTGAAAAAGGAAAATCAAATACTTTTGATTTTGAACTTTCGACAAAATAACGGTTCCGGGTATGGCTGGAAGGTTTCCAGGTATGGCTGGAAACCCCTAAAAAATAAAAGGCGACCGTTCGCCGAACGGTTGCTTGCCGATAGGCAATCGAAACAACCATTGTACAAATTCACTGTCGGCTGACGCCGACGCAACCGCTCGACGAGGGGCTTTCACCCAACGATTGCCTACCTTTTGAATTGTCAAATTTCACTGAAAAATCTATTTTTGGGAACTCCCAAAATGTTTTCGGGGATTCCCAAAATGTTTTCGGGAACTCCCAAAATGTTGGCAGGCAACCCATTTCCGAACGGCTGCATCGGGTTTCGCCGATTTTACTTCCGTAAAAATACACTTTCCAAAAATTCAAAAAACATATATCAGGTTTTTTGATTGGAACATTGGAAGTTGCCGTAATTTTATTGTGCAACCGACCGAAACAGGCTGCCTGCCGGAAAAAAAAAAAACTTTATTACGGTAACGACGCTGTTCGCCCGTCGTCACAACTTGCGTAATCAAGACGATTTTGATCTGTTATTGTTTCTCCGACAAATCGAATTGATCCGTCGCAAAGTCCCATAACTAAACCGCCCGGGTGATTACTGCCAAAAGGACCATAGGAATGACTTGCGGAACCTATTTTAGCAAAGTCTTTCGTATCAAGTTCCGGGTCAGAACCGCCTGCCGGATTAGATGTTGTGGGAGAATTATCATTTTTGAGAGAATAGTCATTGATGATATTGTTGGAATCTGTAAGATCTGTACCATCTCCGGTTATTGTCTTGTAAGTATTGAATTTCCATTTTCTACCTACAGATTTTGTGGAGTAAAGCATTGCTCCATTACCGTCACTCCCCATATACCAAGGATGATAGCCCTTATAATTATCCCAAGAAATTTCACTCACTGCAAAAGTATTGGATGTTCCATCAATGATTTCTGCGAGAGTAATTCCGCGAAATCTCCGCATGATACCATTATCTGCGGCAACTCCTTTGCCATTCTTCATTTTCTTGTATTCGTATGAAAAAAGATTGGTATCAGTCTCTGATTCCTGTCCTCCGGCAGCTCCGGCTATTCCAAAGTAGTGTGATATAGCCCTTCCCACACTGTATGTTGGATTTCCAAGCGTTGCTTTCGTTTGAGAATTACTTGGACAGAGATAGACGGGAACAGTGAAGTATTGCTCTGTCGTCCCCACTCCGTGGTCGGTAGTGATTTGTGATCTTACACCCGTTTGCTCAATAAAATCTAGCAAAGGTACCCGAAAACTTTGACCCATGTTATCGGGCGGAAAGTTCTGGTGAACATCATGATAATTGTGCAAACCAAGTACAATCTGTTTTTGATTGTTGGAACACTTCATTCTTCGTGCCGCTTCACGGGCGGCTTGGACGGCTGGCAGCAACAGGGCGATCAAAACGCCAATACTGGCGATCACCACCAGAAGTTCCACTAAAGTGAACCCATACTGCCCCACCCCCCCTATTTTAACATGCTTTCTCCGGACGGAAAGAAAATTTCCGAAGAAAACAGCAAACAACACACCAAAAACACCCAAAAAATCTAACATACTTTTTACAAACATAGTATCCCTTTCTTAAGGAATTGTTGAAATGTCTTT
>JAITQV010000169.1 GCA_031288765.1 Planctomycetaceae bacterium | reverse complement strand
CAAACTATTTTTTATTACTTTAACTTTTTTTATTTCTGATGTCTCAAACGAATGTATTAGCGATTATTCTTGCCGGCGGTCGAGGGGCAAGGTTGGAACCGTTAACACGCGATCGGGCGAAGCCGGCGGTTCCATTTGGCGGAGCCTACCGGATTATTGATTTTACGCTTTCAAATTGTTACAACAGCGGATTCCGAAAAATTTTGCTGTTGACGCAATACAAAGCGATGAGTCTTGATCGTCATATTTCTATTGGTTGGTATCGATATTTTTGTCGGGAGATGGGCGAATACGTTGATATTGTTCCGCCGCAGCAATATGTGGACGAAAGTTGGTATCTCGGCACTGCCGATGCGGTGTACCAAAATATTTTTGCGATTGAAAATGAACAACCGGAATATGTTATTATTTTGGGCGGTGATCATATTTACAAGATGAATTACGCCAAGATGTTGAATTTTCATATTGAGAGTCGGGCGGAGGCGACTGTTGCGGCAATTCCTGTTGTGCCGGAGATTGCGGCGGGGCAGTTTGGTGTGATGGAAATCGATCATGAATTCCGAATTATCGGGTTTGAGGAAAAACCGGAACATCCTAAATTGATTCCCGGTTTGAGTGATCGTTGTCTTGGTTCGATGGGGATTTACATTTTCAACGCCAAATTTTTGTACGATGAATTATGCCGTGATGCGGTTAATAAGGAAAGCAAACACGATTTCGGAACAAATATTATCCCGTCGTTAATCGGCAATCATCGGATTTTTGCGTATTCATTTATGGACGAAAACAGAAAGGTGGAAGCGTATTGGCGGGATGTTGGGACGTTGGATGCTTTTTATGATGCCTGTATGGATTTGGTGAGTGTTGATCCGCATTTGAATCTTTATGACGAAAATTGGCCCATTTACACATTCCATCCTAATCTTCCGCCGCCCAAATTTGTTTTTGCGGATGGGGATCGGACGGGTCTTGCGATTGACAGTATTGTTTGTCCGGGCAGTATTGTTTCCGGCGGAGTGGTGGCAAAATCGATTTTGGGGCATCGTTGCCGGATCAACAGTTTTTCCCGTGTTGATCATTCGATTCTGTTTCCCAATGTCAATGTCGGACGCGGGGCAAAAATCCAAAATGCAATTATTGATAAAGACGTGAATATTCCGCCGGACGAACGTATTGGTTACGATCACGGCTGTGATCGCCGGCGCGGTTTTACAGTTACGGAAAACGGAATTACTGTTGTTGCCAAACTGGTTGGTCCTGCTCACTTCACTTGAAAAATAAAACAAAAAAATAAAAACAGCCATGTCCGATTTTATTTCCGAAACAAACAATTCGCCCGATCAATCTTCGTATGATAACGGAACATTATCTAACCGGATATTGACGTTTAATGCTCTCAATTATAGCAGCGGAAAAATTTTTTCATTACTTGTTACTGGTGTTTCTTTTTCCGTAACTCTCATTGGTATGTTGATTTGGCTTTTTACGAAAAATCCGGCTCCGGGTGATAATATATTCCCCGGTATTATTGGCGGATTGTTTGTGATTCCTATATTTTCATTTGTTGGAGCGTTTCTTCTGATGCGGACAGCCAAACAGGTAATTCTTGATTTTGATGCGGTTGTCATCAATGGTTACGGCTGGTCAAAACGGGTAAAGTACGAATCTATTACGAAAATTGATCACAGGCTTGGCGATTCGAATAATCCGCTTTCTCCAACCAGTTTGTTGTTATTACTCAATTGGAATGGTAAAGTGATTGGGCGTATTCCAATGGAAATAACAGACTCTGATATTTTTGAACCGGAATTGTTGCGGCGGGTTCAAAATGCGACCGGAGAAAAAATCTATAACCGGAAAGAAGAATTGATGGAAAAGCGCCGTAAGAAAAAACGCCAGCAATTTTGGCTTACATTGGGATTTGCTCTTTTTACGCTGTTGCAATGTGCCGGTCTTATTTGGGGATATTGTGATTACTCTAAGGAGAAAGAGTTACAAAAAAATGGAGTTGTTATTGATGCCGCAATCAAACGCCATTACCTTTTCAATAATCGTGGTCACCGGGTAGAATATATTTTTACAGTAAATGGAAAAGAATATACCCGTGATACATTACTTTATGAACCTGAATGGACAAAACTGCAAGGAGAAAAAACAATAACAATTCTATACCTCCCGAATAATCCTAATAATAACCGACCCAAACAAGGTGAATCTTTTGAAAATGCAAGTAACCTGTTATGGATTTGTCCGTTTGGTATCATATTATTTGGAATTTGTTTTGTCTTTTTTGGAGTTCTCGGTTATGATTTTGAAACACACAACGGTATTATCTATTGGCTGAAATCAGGGCAGATTCTCGAAGACCGCCTTGAAGAATTAGCGCAACATTCTGATAATGCCGCAAACAATAGTGGTACTTCCTGAAAATCGAAACGAATTTGAATATTAACAAAATATCAACAATTCGTAACTGTTCGCACAAAATTTACATAAGGCAGGCAACCGCTTGCTGAGAGACTTTCATTTATGGTTGCGCCGGCAATCGTTTTTTAGTTGCGGTTATTCCGTATCAGAATACAACTTACACATTGTCGTGTAAATTTATTATTTTATTCAAGTAAATTTTTTTGTTGAAGTTGATTTTCGTATTGTTGTTGCGACATGGAACAATCAATAAATTTCAAAAAATCGTTTTTTGATAAACGGCATTGTTTTGCCATTTGAGAAATTAAATCATCTGATAAATCTTTGTACTTTATCCCATGACTAACTTTTGTTTTTGTAATTGATTTTCCATTGACTCGAAAAAAATAATATCGATGATCTTTATTTTCTTGAAGTTGAAACCCTTTTTGTGAGAGAGCTTTTTCAATTTCTGTTCTTTTACGTGTTGACATTATTTCTCCTCCTCAATAATTGCCGGTAAATTATTTTTTTGTTTGATAAATTCTTTCCCGAGTTTTTCATCAGGTTGTTTTGCACAATATTTCCATTGCGTTTCGATTTCAGCGGATAATTCTTCCCAAAGTTCCTCGCGTGTTTGAGCAATAACATCAATACCAAGTTCGGAATCTTGCAATGTCATAAACTGACACGATTCCGTCAACTGAGGCGACAGTACCAATGGTTTCTTGAATTTAAGTTTTGTTCCTTCATACTGAAACGAGGTTAAAATGAAATCGGACAAATTAAGAAATTGAATATCTTTAACATCGATAATTTTTTTGGGAGTTTCCCGATCTTGTTCGTATGTTACATTACCGGTTATTTGCAGAAGTTCTCTGCGGTTGTTAAATAATTCCGTTTCAAATTCATTAGTATAATAACATTCGAGTTCTGTTTTCGTTGGCGGATATTTCAATGTGATACAACGACTCTCAATGTCTATTTTGATAAAGTATCCCGTTACCGTTTGTAACACCGTTTCCTCCGACATTAATGTTTTCCCCTTCAACACTAATGTTTTCTCTTTCGACAACAATGTTCTCATTTTTTTGAAATCGTTTGAATTTTTGTATTGTTTCGTTATTCAATCGGATTTTTTGAATCGTCGCCGGTTTCAACGTAACAGGCTGGAAAAATCTTGTCTTTTCCGAGCGGAAGAAATTTTTAGTTTTGTCTGTTAAAAAATAATACAAAAATTTCTCTACATAAATAAATATTAATCGGGCAATTGCCGGAAGCATATTTCTCCGGCACCGATCATTTTTGCAACATTCTGTTGATAGCGTTCAGAATCGCAATGGTACTGGCTTCGATGGTATCCGTCGAAACACCATGACCGCGAAAAATTTCACCGCTTTGGTTAATAAGAATTGCCGCTTCACCTTGTGCGTCTTCTCCATCTGTTACGCTTTGTACCGTGTATTCTTTAATCGAAATGTCTTTTTCCGTTAATTCCCGAATGGCAAGGAAAATAGCGTCAATAGGTCCGTCACCGCCGCTGGTTTCTTTTGTGTATTCACTGTTCCCGTAACGCAATTTTAATGTAACATGCGGCTCTTTACCGGTTCGGCAGCGTAAATCATACGAAACAAAACTCCAACCGGATTCTTCCGGTTTATCCTTTCTTTCATGAATCTGTTGTTCAATTAACGCACGAATATCGTCATCATAAATGTTTTTTTTCCGGTCGGCAAGTTTTTTAAATTCCTCAAAAACATTGGTTAATTGTTTCATGTCCAATTCATAACCGAGAGTTTTGGCGCGATCCGCCAACGCCGCACGACCGCTGTGTTTACCAAGAACCAAGTCCGTTTTCTGAAACCCCACATCCGCCGGAACCATAATTTCATACGTTGTCGGATTTTTGAGCATTCCGTCCTGATGAATACCCGATTCATGAGCAAAAGCGTTTTGACCGACAATCGCTTTGTTACGGGGAACTTTTAATCCTGTAACAGTTGAAACCAAGCGGCTTGTCGGAACGAGGCGTTGAGTTACAATTCGTGTTACGGCGTTGTACACATCGCTCCGTGTTTTCAAAGCCATCACAACTTCCTCCAAAGAACAGTTGCCGGCACGTTCGCCAAGACCGTTAATCGTACACTCCACTTGTCCCGCTCCCGCACGAACCGCCGCAAGACTTGTCGCCACCGCCATACCAAGATCATTATGATTATGTACACTAATCACCGCACGATCAATATTCGGAACACGTTCAAGCAAATCTCGAATACGTTGATACATTTCGTTGGGCGTGGCATAACCGACCGTATCGGGAATATTAACTGTTGACGATCCGGCATCGATAACCGCTTCAACCACGCGGCAAAGATGATCAATTTCCGTCCGTGTCGAATCTTCAGCGGAAAATTCCACATCAGTACAAAAATTCCGTGCGTATTTAACCGCTTCAACAGCGGCTTCAATATTCCGTGCAGGAGTCATCCGAAGTTTGTACTCGCGGTGAATCGGACTTGTTGCAAGAAAGACATGAATTCTCGGTTGTTCCGCATCTTTGAGGGCTTCGGCGGCGGCGTCAATATCTTTTGTAACACAACGCGCTAAACTGCAAACACTGCTTCCTTTAACTGTCCGGGCAACTTCGCGAACAGATTCAAAATCACCCGGTGAAACAATCGCAAATCCCGCTTCAATTATATCCGTTCCAAGTTCCGCCAACGCATTAGCAACTTCGAGTTTTTCACTCAAATTCATACTTGCTCCGGGCGATTGTTCTCCGTCACGTAAAGTTGTATCAAATATTTTAATTGTCCGCATAAAAATTAAATTCCGGTTTTATCAATATATGTATGTTTATTACTGTCCCGTTTCAAAAAGTTCCATAAGAGCATCGGCAAAGAGTTTCATACCGAAAGGATTGGGATGATTGATATTGTTCATCATCAATGTCGAATAAGGAATTCCCTGACGCCAAAGCCGTCCGTAACGTTTGGCTGCATCCGCCAGCGCAACATTATTTTTTGCAGTAAATTTCCGCAACGATTTTGTATAAGGTCGCGGATCATCGTCAATTCCTTGTTCGGATTGCAGCCCCATCCAATCGGCACGAACATAATGCGGTGTCAGAATAATCCATTCGGTTCCGATCTCTTTAAATTCCGCAAGAATTTTAGAATACCGTTGATCCAAAGTATCCCCGTGTAAATAGGAATCGTTGACAAATTCCGAAACGATTAAATCCGGTTTCTGATCAAGAACTTTTTCCTTATAATTTTTAGGACTTCCCGGCGGTTCGTTACGATAAAAATCCGTGTTACGTCCGCCCGCAGCCTCTGTTTTCAAAACAATATTTGCCTTAGGAAATTTTGTACGAAGCCGAGCGGCAAACTGTTCCTGCCAACGTTCGGTTTGCGGATTGGGCAAATATCCGGCATCCGTAACACTATCTCCCCACGCAAGAATATGAACCGTTTCACCGGCTTTGAGTTTTGCCGTTGTTTTGGGAATGAGTTTTTCCGCTGTTGTTGGAGTTTGTGCCGGCGGTTCGGGATATTGAGATTCCAAAACCGGAAAAATCAGTTCGGGAGTTAGTTTTTCGATACGCGCTTTGAGCCAGATGTTGACCAACCGTGTTTCACCATTATCAAGTTCCGGCTGAACAGGCGTTGTAACATGAGGCACGCCTTTTTTCACAATCAATTTACCGGTTTGAGTCCGGACAAGAGAATCAATCCGCATTTTACCATAAACGTAATCAATATAAACTGATTGTTGTTCGGTAATTCGGCTTTCGGGAAGCCGTCCGACACAACCCCATTTCGGTTCGATTTGATAATCTTTACCAAGTTCATATTGAAACGAATTTTTTTCCGGCTTTTCCCGAACAATAATCGAATCAGGAACCACCGCATACGCCGTCGGACATTCCTGCGCTTGTGTCTGGTGAGGTTTCATTCCGCTGCTATATTCGGCTCCTTGGCGGAACAGCGGAAGTTTATCATATTTTTCTGCGGTTACGGTAATGAGTTCAGGTTTATCGATTGTCCATTGACCCGAACCGGTTTTGTCTTTGAGCGTCCAACCGTCATCGCCGATATCCAACAACATCGGTTCCGCAGCAACAAGGAACGAGTTAACAATCAACAAAATCCCAATAAGAAATAAGTTACGGTTTAACATGTAAATACCTTTCAAATGTTAAATGTTTTTGAAAATGAAAAAAATAACTGTCTATTTTTATTAACCACAGAATACACGGAACACACGGATATCAGTAAATTGATAAACTCACAAGTTGATTTTTTTGAGGATACAAAATGAATACAATAATAAAAAAACATTTTTGTGCCCTATTCCCTATAAATAAACTAGCCTTGAAGTTGTATGCCATTACTATTTACAAATTCCGTGTATTTCGTGTATTCAGTGGTTAATAAATAGACAATTACAAAAAAAGTGTTCTACAAAAAAACACTTACTGAGGTACGGGTACCATATCACGTAATATTTTGAAGCAGTATTGCGGTTATGTTGAGAAGGAAATTTAGTTTTTGTTTTAATTATTGAGATTGCGGTGATTGGAGATCGGGCGGTTTTAGAATTGCAAACAAAGAAACACCTTTCCGGTATGATTTTTTGACAAATACCAAAATGTTTTTGAGTGAAAATTCTTTCAATCTCCATTGCATCGTTCCTAATACGGAAATAATAATTCCACGCCGTGTTGTAATTTACTGGTTCGTACGGTTTTTC
>JAITQV010000154.1 GCA_031288765.1 Planctomycetaceae bacterium | reverse complement strand
CTGTGTTGGCTAAAAAACTTCCGCTACGATCTATGACAATCTTATTTTCATAGATTTCAAACATTACTATTTCCCATGATAGAGCTATTACTGTAAAGGTCATAGGAAACGTAACAGATCCTGAATCGGATTCAAGAGGAACAATATCGATATGTTCATTCTCGGCGAAAACGATGTCCCGAATTCTGGAAGCAGGGATTTTTTGACCGTCAACATCAAGAATGGTTTCCGGTTGAATATCGCCACGAGCCGCCATTTCGAAAACTTGTTGTTTTGTTATTTTCTGCCACGAACCATTGATTTCAATTTGAATTGACATTGTTATTAATGAGATTGGGAAACATTGCGATTCAGAAACCGAATCCGGCAGACTTTCAGAGCGCAAAAAGAAAGAGTGCCACTTCGGAATTGTCAAAGGCACTCTTACCACGGAGCTCGTAAAACAACACCACATGGCACTCCCTTTCGGGAGCGTCCACTTAGTGTTGCCTTTACGACAAGAATCTTTCGATTCAGGGTGGTAATTTGCCTTTGAGCAACAGAACGCTAATTTTTCAATTTATTAAAACTGTTTCGATACGATGTTCCTTAGGTTAATATGTTTCATTACAGTATGAAAGGCAAAGTATAGCACGCAAGTTTAAAAAGCACAATAGCCCACCATGAATTTTTTTAAATTTGTGTATTTTCATTAACCTGTAATTTTTATCGGCTGTTCATTTGTTGCACATTGCTTGACATTTGCTGCATCTTCGAAGCAATTCCGTGCATAAACACAGGCTCCAACCCAAACGTAAAACTCCAGTCCTCCCGCGCTTCCGAATATGTCGCCCCCATAAATACCCGAAACGCCTCTCCGGTTCGTGTAAACATGAAAATATGTCCGACATTCTGCCATTGATCTTTAATGTCGTAAGAAGTTGTGTAGGACATGGAATATTTTTCATTCATCGTGTATCCGGCACTCAATGTTAAATATGTACGCTCAATCAACCCGTCAAGCTGATCCAACATAACACTCAAATTGCCGCGGTTCGGACGATTCCACGCCCCGCCAATCCGCGTAATACGCTGCCCGTCCAAAAACGTATCGTAAAGCCCCGACGAAAAAAGCGAAAAACGATCCCCAACATGCCAAAGAAAATTATAATCAATCAACCCTACCGATTCCCCAAAATTGTATTCCGATTCGGGATAATAATTAAAATGCGCGGAAAGTGTTATCCAGTCAATAACATGACGACGCCCAACCGAACCGCGCTTCGTTTGCCAGCGATGCGTCATCCCGAAACGGTAAAGCGTTATATCGTCCGCAATTTCCATGTTGCCGGCGGTAACCTTGCCGCCTAAACCGCTCCGTAACGCATAATAACGCGGGTCAAAAATTATCGGAATCGTTGAGTTCACGCCGCCGAATGTCGTAACCGAATAACGCCGCCGGAAATCTTCAATACTCCACGTGTCCAAAGCATCCGTCATCATCAGATTGTCCATGTCCTGATCCGCCCGCGAATAGGACAATTCCGCATCAAAATCAATTTTATGCGTCAACCCGTTAATATACCACGTCCGGCTGGAACAATTCGGCTGAACTTTCCAAAATGGAAGATTCAACCGGACTCCGCCTTGACCGTAAAACCGCTGAACATCCCGACCGCTTCGGTCTTTGCCCCAATGAGAAAAATCGCCCAACGCATACGGAACAACACGAACCGGTCCAATATTGAACGGTAAATCAAGCTCGTGCCGCGTCGAAAAAACTTCAGCGGACATGTCTATCGTTTGCGGTTGAACCGGATTCGACAAAACCGGATTCGGCGGGCGGTTCGTCAAACTATCCGGCGTTAATTCCCAAGGAAGATAACTAAAATAACGACCGTCATTGTTCCAATCATAAGGAGCAGTTGCCGTTTTGAAATTCATGTAACCGATTCGCGTGTGTTCGTACCAGGTCAGCCGATCCCGCAATAATGATTGACCCAACAAGAAATGATCCAAACGCGGTAACCAATTCGCATTGGAATAGCAATCGTCCAAAGCATATTCCGAAAAGACCGAAAACGCCGAATGACCGTCCAACTTTTTCAATCCCACTGATGTTGTACGGTTTTCTTCGATATTCCAAGAACCGTTAAAATAATTGTTGATAAAATTACGGTCGGATACCTTTCCCGCCTGAGCCGAAATCAACCAAGGTCCTTTGTGTTTCCCAAGCGATTCAATTTCCTGTTGATGATTCCAGTAAAAATAGTACCGGTAATCATGAGGAAAGGCAACATTATTCCGCCCTCCGCCAAGCCGGTCTAAACCTTTGTCGTTAATGCCCCAAAAATGAATCCTTCCCTGAGTTGCGCCGGAAATTCCCAAACAACCCGACGGAGAATACTGCAAACCGGCTCCGTAAGCAATTCCCCGCTCTTCCAACCATGCAATATTAACGTCGCCGTCAAGCCAATCCGGTTTATTACGAATATTCAATATCTGGAACGGATTCCACAACGTTTTAATTTGATGACCGTACATACTGCTGTTGCCGTAAGAAATATTTTTAATGTACAAAGTAGGATCGTCCAAGTCCGCCGCAATCCAGGGCCAATAAAAAACCGGAATGTCCCCTAAAACAATAAAATTGTTTTCGGCGATTAAAACCCGTTTTGTTTGCGGTTCGGAGCGGAGCAGCGAAGATGCCGGAACATTTTGATTCAAAGTCAAAGTTCGGGAACGGAGAGCATAAGACGGTTTGCCCAATTGACTTGTTGTAATCACCGAATTTTTCGCCGTAAAAAGCCCGTCGCCCAATTGCCGCAAGATTTCCGCACGGAGACGAATGATTCCGCTAATATTTTTAATATTTTTAATGGGAGTTTCGAGCCGTCCGTCAAGAATATACGCAACTTTATTTTTGGCGTCGTAATACATGCGGTTTGCCTGAATGGTTTGTTCGGCATCGCGAAAACTGATATTCCCTTCCAAATAAAGTTCAAAATCATGACCGGCATCATCTTTGTGCTGACTTCCTCCCATGAGTTTTGACGGGGCGTCCATCCAAACAACCGCACTATCCGCGGAAATATCAACCGTGTCCCCCAAAAGCATATCTTCTCCGGTAATTCCCTCGATAATAACGTTGAGACCTTTCGGAAACACCAGAATACCCCGATCAGGATTATTCGGATACGGATCCATTAAAAACGACAAATCATTATCGCCGCGCGGATTGACGGTAATAAGCCGGTAGTTTGGTTGTTGATTTGGCGGTTTGGCGGCGGAAGTTGCGGCGGTGGCGACATAACCGACCTGCTCAACGACGGTCGGTTTGGGCAACATCATCTCCAATGCACGCTGATAAATCGCCGGTTCCTGAGTTTCCGCCGGTTTATGGTTCATAATCAGCATGTCCACAGAAGTTGTTGTTGCAAAACGTCCCAACCATTTTTGCCCGAAAATCCTCGCATCAACCTTTTCCCGATCCAACTCAATATTTAAGGGTGATTGAGTGCTGTTGCTTTCGAGATAGACGGTAACTTCGCGGTTGCCGTCGGCGGGGTCTTTTTTCCGAGCAATCCAGACAACAGCGTGAGGACCTTGAGCGGAATTTTGCCCCTGCCTGACGGAACAATCTCCGTCAAGAAAGAAAATTTCATAATCGCCGGATTCCTTCATCCAACCGGATTGAGCGGAAACAATAACCGGTTCAAAGGAATCGGTTTTGGGATAAGAAAGAAGTGTGGAACCGGAAGCGTTGACAATTCGGTTTGATTCGGCAAGGGTTGAAACAGCGTTTGAAACAGCGTTTGAAACAGCGTTTGAAACAGCGTTTGGAACAGCGGTTGGAACGGCGGCTGAAACAGCGTTTGAAACAGCGTTTGAAACGGCAGGGTTAAAACCTGTCAACAGATTTTCAGGAATCATCACGACCGCGGGATCGGATTCGGGATTTTCGATAACCGCCGGATCAAGATAAGGTTTAAGGTTTGGATGTGCAACAGGGACATAGCCGTTCCCTTCAATATAAATTGCCGGAACAAGTGTTTGATTCGGGGCAATTATGGAGGTTGAATTGTTGGGAAGAGGTTGTCCTGCGAAAGGTGCGGCAAGGGCTAATTGGGGTTGAAGTGTTCCGAAACCGGGCAGTTCATTATTAATATTGTTGTTTGCCTGCATTTCCTTAGCGGAAGTACGCAAAGGCAAAACAGATTGAAGCGGTGTTGTCAAATCCGGTAAAGCCGGTAGAGTTGGCAAGGAAAGAACACGCCGATGTTCGGTATTGGGGTTTTGAGCGAAAAGTTCTGCCGCAGCAACAGAAAAAATGAAAAAAATTCCCAAAAAACAAACAACGCGCACAATTCCCTCATAACATTGTTTCCATGGATGTTTCCATGAAGACAGTATTTTGAAGGGATATTTCGTTAATTCTCTGAAACTTATAGACTTACGCAACGAACATTCTGTTTGGGCAAAATCATTTTTAAGCAAGTTGGGAAAGTGAGCGGGGAATTATGATAATTTCGCCGAAATAAATCAAGAGGAAATAATGATATTTGGGGCGTGGAGAGTGCCGCAAGCGGAATTTTTTTAGCAATTGTGATTAAAACAAGGAGGGTATTTAAACAATTAAGCGGATAAATTATTTTTCCACATACAATTTTTTTTCACGAGGAAGTGGGCAATTCTTAAGATTTTATGGACGA
>JAITQV010000131.1 GCA_031288765.1 Planctomycetaceae bacterium | reverse complement strand
CGGACGGAAAGAAAATTTCCGAAGAAAACAGCAAACAACACACCAAAAACACCCAAAAAATCTAACATACTTTTTACAAACATAGTATCCCTTTCTTAAGGAATTGTTGAAATGTCTTTTCCCGTTGCTCCGGCGGGATGAATTTTGACGAGTCGGACAAAGTTTGATCGTCAAAATTCAAGTTTCCTAATTAAAACAGATTCCAAGATTCCAACAATAGGGGGCAGCCAAAAAAATTTCAGGAAAACAGAAAAAACGGCAATTTCCCAAAAAAATCCCCTACAAATAGTATGTTTAAGAGAAAAATCTACGAAAAAAAGATTGGAAAATTTGGTATCGTATCTATTTGGAGGTTTGTTGGACAATGACGAGGAGAACCTTCCTTTCAACCGAATTTTCTTCTAAGCCCGCAGGGTGAGATGTGCATAACCGGCGGTGAAACGCAACGCAACCGCCGAATCAGATGCCCTCCAATTCATAAGGTAGGCAACTCTTCACCGAAGAGCTTTCACCCAACGGTTGCCTACCTGACTGAGGCAATGTTCAACAAAGGACGGAATCGATACAAACAATCAGTTACGAAAGAATGTTCGGTTATTCCTCACAAACAACACGAAAACCAACATTGAACACCGGTTGCCATGCTTCATAAGGACGCCGTAAACCGCTTCGAGACCACTTCGGACGATCACGCCACGAACCGCCGCGAACAACTTTACGCGAATCGGTTGCGGAATAATCCGACGCCGTCCATTCCGCCACGCTGCCGTGCATATCATGCAAACCCCACGGATTCGCCCGATATGACCCAACTTCCTGCTGAATCATGTTCCCGTCGTCAATTCCCTCCGCCCGCGGAATAAACGCCTCAACATCCGGCGAATTATTGATCGGCTGCGGATTCACCCCGCGCACGACAAATTTTTTCGTCTGCATATCGGCAAGATTTTCCGACTTACTGAAATCCGCCCCAAGATCACCATACCACATCGGTGTCGCTGTTCCGGCACGGCAAGCCCATTCCCATTCCGCTTCGGTCGGCAATCGGAATTTTTTACCGGTCTTTTTACTCAACCAATCACAAAATTCCGCCGCCTTGTTCCAGTTAATCCGAATCACCGGTTGCTCCGGTTTGTTGGCGGGATAACCGGGGTGCGTATGGTCTTTACACCATTGATCAATAAACCGGCTGTCATGGTTCGGATCGAATTGACGATAAAGCCGGTTGGTAACTTCGGTCGTCATCATCCAAAACGGCTGACCGATTTCCGTAATACTTCGCGGCAATTCATCGGCAAACCCGCCGTCATCGCCCTTCACAAATTTTCCGGCTGGAATCCACGCCAGTTCAAGAGAAACATCGCCGGTAACTTTAACCGTTTGATTCGGTTTTGTCTGCATCTTTTTCGCCAACTGAGCATCAAAGGGCCAATTCAGAATAATCGGAGCGGTATAATCCAATTCAATTTTTTGCGGTTTGACAAATTCAATGTTTTCCGGCAATGTCAATCCGGCGTAAGGATCCGCTTCGGGATTGAGATCAATATCGGCGTACAATGACCGCAATTCTGTTGCGCGAGCCGCCACTCCGGCAATTTGTTTCCGGTTGAGTTTATCGGCAATCTCAATCCAAGTTCCATGATACGGAACATTCATATCCGCCCAAGCATAAAGCCGGCGCATCGAATCGGCATCAACCTCAACTCCGTGATGTCCCTTTTCGAGTATTTGGAACAACTCACTGGACGAAGCGTGAAATTCCAACGGTTTGAGAAGATGATAATCGCCTTCGGGTCCCGGACGCCTGACATAAGGATGTAAAGCATGATACGATTTGGAAAAACCGCGATGCCCCGGCGATTTGTCGGCAAAATTCGGACGGTCTTTTTTCTCTTCGGAACCGTCGTGGCAGCCGACACAATACCGGTCAAGAACCGGTTGAATTTCATATCGGAACGAAAACGGACGTTCCTGTCCCAAAAACGGCGTAATCGGAGTTGGAGCCTTGCCCATAGCAACGGTTCGTTTATTGGGGGTTACGGTATTTTGCGATTCATGGCAGCCGGTACAGGATTGATTTTCGCCCGGCATTCCGACAAACCACGTCCGCATCAGTTGCAACGCCCGACCTTTTTCGTCCAACGGCTGAATTGCAAGCGGTGTATTGGGCGGAATAATAAACGAAGCACTGCCGTCTTCATAAACAGGAACTTCACCGAGTATCCGGCGGGCATCCCAACAACTTTCCATTCCGAAATAATCATGGGAACCAATACCGCGATAACCGTAATTGTAGGAAAAGATACGGAATTTTTTGACGGTTCCCTTCGGAACATCCTTCAGTCCGTCGCCGAAATAAACATCGGTTACGAAAACGTTGGATTCTTTTGAAGTCCGGTCAACCCGATTGGGCTGAACCGGCGGTTGCGGACGTTTAATAACCGGAGTCGGTTCAAAAAGCCCGTAACCCGGTTCTTCACGGATTTTCAGAATATTGTCAAACGTATCCGCAAGATACAACGCCCAAGGCGAATTTTGTGTCAGTTTTGCGGAAACGATAAAATAATTTTCATCCAGCGGAGCCGGAAACAAAAATTTGGGCCACGAATCATCCACGAGTTGATCCATAATAACCGGTTCGACCGGTTTTCCGTAACCCGGAATCTGTTGAACGGCGCCGACAGCTTCCTGCCGTCCCTTCGTAATATCAAAGAGGACGAGTTCTCCGGCTCTGGCGGTTCCGTGATGACCGGAAACAATCGCGGCAAATTTGGTGGAACTGCCGGGAACAGGTCGGGCAAAAAACATACTGTTGGGCCAAAACGAATTACTGCCGTAAAATTCAACCTGATTTGTTCCGTCGGGATTCATGTGAAACAGAAGCCGCGTAAAATAATGAGGCGTATCAATATATTCCCAGCGAAGATACAAAATCCGACCATTGGGCAACAACACCGGACACCAATCCTGATCTTGTTCAAAAGTTAATTGCCGTATTGTTTTTCCGTCGTTTTCCAAACGGTAAATGTTTCCGACCTGAGAACTGCCGTCAATACAGGGAACACCCATCATATTAGCGGTTGAAATGAAAATTGTTGAACCGTCGGGAACATAACAGCCTTCGACATTGTCAACATCGTTTCCGATAGACGGCGTAACCTGCCGCAGTTTTGCCGAACCGTTGGAACCGTCAATATTGAGTTCAAAAATCTGCCAAGTTTTATCTTCGGCAAGAGCGGTAACAAGAATTTTGTCGGCGTTCCAATGCAAATTGATGTCGCCGACAAAGGAACCGTTGGGATTTTCGATAATTGTTTTGGCATCGCCTTGCGGGTTTTGCGGATTAACTGTTGCCAAAGCGTTTTCATAGCCATGTTTTCCGCGTGCGGCGTTGGAAATCCAGTTTTCGGTCAGACCGGGATTTTTGGCGCGGCGAAACAATAGTTTTTCAAATTTCATCAGCGGATTGGCGAGCAGCGCCGTTTTCCGAAATTCGCCGAATTCCTTAACCAGAGAGATTATTTTTTCACGTTCTTCGGGAGTTTTCGCCGCAACATTTTTCAAAATACCGGACAATCCGGCGGAGTATTTTTCGTACGAGGTCAGAAAATGTTTTCCGTCGTATTGATCGGGGAATTTTTGGGCAAGATCATTGATAGCCCGTTTAAGCGGTTCGGGGTTTTCTATTGCGAGCAAAACATCTTCGCCGACGGTGTTAATCAAAGTTTGCCGAAAACGTTTTTGTTCCCGTTCGTTGATCCAGTTTTGGCGTTCCTGTTCGGAGGCGAACAAGGCGGGATCTTCAGGATCGGCGAGAAGTTGCAATTCGAGAAACGACGCCCAGCTATTGGCTTTATTTCCGTTTTTTGCGGGTTCACCGGCGTTGGACGGATAGGTTCGCCAGATTTTAAATTCGATCCAATCGTATTTTTTATCGCCGGTAACAGGTTTACCGGAAGCGTCGGCGAACCGGCTTAAAAAACCGCCGGTATTGGAACCGAGAATTTTATCGCCGGACGTGAATGTTGGTTCTTTTGGGAAATCCGGTAATTTTCCGGGGTTTGCTTCGTTGTTTGCCAGACGGATTTCAAAATCCTGATTGGAACGGCTGTCGATATTACCGGAGTAGAGCAAAATTTCTTTGATGGACTGAGGTTTACCGAGATAATAAACAAGCGTTGAGGGATTACCATTGATCGTAACACGTCCTTCACCGCCGTAAATTCCGACTTCACCGTCGGTCAAAAGCGGAGCATTGCCGATGTTGTTTACTTTTTCCAAGCGTGTGCCGGGAAAGGTCAAGAGGTTGAGATCGCGGTTATTTCTAACGATATTCCGCAAATCGCCGAACGTATTTTCGAACCATGCCTGATGGGTCAACGTAACTTGGGCGTTGGCTATTCCGGCGAAAAACAATACAACGAGAAAGAGTAATTTTTTGTACATAGTTAAATTTTGGGGTTGGGGGTTCAATTAAGCCGAAGCCGAACATGGGAAACATCGAAGGGATTCGGACTCAGGAATTACGAACGGCATAAGTATATTTATTTTCCGTGAAAACACAATAGGTAATTGCCTATTTATTAACCGTTGAATACACGAAATACACGGACATTAGTTGATAGTTAAGAGTGGATAGTGAATAGTGTCGCAAGCGGAATCATTGTCGTTGTGGCAGGAAATCCGCATGTGAACTATCCATTATCCACTCTCAACTATCAACTAATTTCCGTGTATTCTGTGGTTAATAAAAATAGACAGTTACTTTTTACGGAGTGGAGACATATCGTAATATATTTCGGAGCAATTGTTCCGCTTGCGGAATATTGCCGAGGTTTTCACGAATCCGAAACGTGTTCAAAACGATTCGTCCTTTTCCCTTTTGGTGAACTGCCAGAAATAATCCGGATACATAACGTTCTCCCGACGTTTTGAATGTTCCCGCAATTGTCTCTTTCGGTAGTTCTTGACCGGAAAAATAGATATTGGAAATCAATTCCCGATAATACACGTTATCCAATAAACCGCCCGATTGTAAACCGTCAAACATTGGATGTTTTCGTGCCCATTCGTCACAATTATAGAGCCAACTGCCTTCGTAAGCGATCTTGCCTTTCTGTTTCAATGGAAGATAAGCAGTCGAATCGTTTCCTTCACGAAACACTTCGGGGCAAAGAAAAACCGCAACAGAACCCGCATCGATTTGTGTTGCTAATTTTGCAAACGCCTGCGTTTTCTCTTCTGTAGTTTGACCAACCGGAACACGACCAACAAGAATAATATCCTTGGGATTTATCGTATCATCGGAATATTTTTCGTTGGCAATACCGTGTTCCGTCAACCATGTTGCCAGTTCCGAGTCATTCCCCCAAAGACGAATTTTTGACTCAACCGGCGGCATTTCACGGGAATCGAACACGAATATTTCAGTCGAACCGCCGGCTGCCACCGCTCCTTTTTCAAATGAAACAACAAAACGGTATTTCCCTGACGGCATATCCGCCGGAATTGTTTCATCGAAATAAGAGATTGCGAACGGCGGTTTTTCTGCTCCTGAGTCTCCTGAGTCTTG
>JAITQV010000009.1 GCA_031288765.1 Planctomycetaceae bacterium | reverse complement strand
AATCGAAATCGCCGATAATAGCCAATTCCTGAATACCGAGTTCTTTTGTAATTGTCTCATACGTTGGACGGACAAATGCGTCCAATTTTTCGAGTTCGGCGTTTAATTCGCGGGTTGTTGCTTTGAAGGATTTTTCGTCGAAGTGAAGCTGTTTCAACAACTCTTCACCAAATTTTCCGACTTGCGATTTTATCGTATCGAGTTCGACTTTTCGCAAATCAAGGTGGACAAAAACAACCGTGTTATCGCCAATTAGCGGAGCGAATGTCTCCTGACCAAAAGCCCGAACGGTTGTCAACACAAACAACACAACCAAAACATTCAATAAATTTCTCATAGAAATTCTCCTAAAAGTTAAATTGTTTCCGAAAAACACAAACAACCGCAATAGTATTTCATATTTGAAAAAAAAGTCAATACGCAATATTTTTTTGGGAATATCTTGTGATATTTCAGCGGAATTTTTTCTGAAAAGATTTCTAATCAAGAGGTAGGCGATGTTTTAGTTAATAGTTTAGATGGAATAGATAATAGTGTCGGATACGAATTTCCTGCCGCAACACAATAATCCCGCTTGCGAACTATTAACTATTCACTCTAAACTATTAACCAAAACATTGTCTGCCGCTTGTTGACATGCTTTTAGAAAAAAATTCCGCTTGAAACACCCTCCACTACCCATCCTCAACTTTCTACCCAAAGTGAGTGATTGACTTTTTTTGAAGTCAGGGTATCCTAATACCGTAAATAACTTCAACAGTATTATGGATCACTCACAACAAATCGTAATCACCGGTGTCGGCTTGACAGCACCAAACGGTAATAACCTGCCGGAATTCCGCAACGCCCTGCTAAACGGAAAAAGCGGAATCACACCGTATGAAATCCGCTATTTCGGCAAAACTCTCGCCGGAATCTGCCGTTTCAACCCCGAAAAATATCAAAAGAAAAAAGATTTGCGGCGCGGAACCCGCGCAGGAAGTATTGCCGTTTATTGCGCCAACGAAGCTGTTGCCGACAGCGGTATTGATTGGAATAAAATTGATACGTCGCAAGTCGGCGTGTTCATCGGTATCACCGAACACGGCAACGTCGAAACAGAAAATGAAATTTATAATATTAAACAGTTTGACTATGACTGCTCAACATGGTCGCATTTCCACAATCCGCGAACAGTTGCCAATAATCCGGCAGGAGAAATTACCCTGAATTTGCAAATTACAGGACCGCATTATTGTCTCGGAGCGGCGTGCGCGGCAGGAAACGCCGGAATAATTCAGGGCGTCCAAATGCTTCGGCTCGGCGAAGTCGATTTGGCGTTGGCAGGCGGCGTTTCGGAAAGTATCCATACCTTCGGAATTTTTGCCGCATTCGCCGCACAAAACGCTTTGGCAAAACACGAAATCCCCGAAAAAGCCTCCCGCCCGTTTGATCGCGACCGCAACGGTATTGTCATTTCGGAAGGCGGTTGCGTTTTCACGTTGGAACGTTTGCCCGACGCCCAACGACGCGGAGCAAAAATTTACGGCGAAATTGCGGGTTATGGAATGAACAGCGATGCGAGCGATTTTGTGCTGCCGAACCCTGAACGCCAAAAGCAATGTATGGAAAAAGCGTTGGCAAAAGCCGGTCTGGAACCGGAACAAATTGATTTGATCAGTACGCACGCCACTGCAACCCCCGCCGGTGATGTTCAGGAAATTGCGGCAATCCGTCAAGTATTCGGCGGTTCGAAAAAAACGTATATCAACAACACAAAGAGTTTTATCGGTCATGCAATGGGATCGATTGGAGGATTGGAATTAGCCGGCAACTTGCCGTCGCTGGAAGACGGCATCATCCACCCGACAATCAATTGCGAAAACCTCGATCCGGATTGCGAAATCGATAACCTCGTTGCCGGAACCCCGAAAACCGCCGCCAATATCCGTTATATCCTGAACAACTCTTTCGGTATGGTGGGAATAAATTCCGTTGTTATTGTCGGAAAATATGATGAAACAAAATGAATAGGGAAACAGTAATCAAATTGATTGTTCGTCTTATTGTTTGGACGCAAGAGGAAAAAATTCGATGGCGGCGGCTTCGTTACGATCCTGCCGTACAATACCAATTGCGGGATATTCCGTATTGCGGGCTAATTTACACGGCGGAGATTGACGGTTGCCGTTTCCGTTTGTATCAGATCAAACAAGATGGGAATTACCCCGGCGAAACCTACATCACTCCCGAAACAGCGAATATTGATCCTGATTACCGGTTTAAGATTTCGTTGGATATTGTTGATGCTGTCGGCGATTTGGAGTATGCTTTTGAACCGATTTATGCGATGGTTGGGCTTTACGATATTGTTCGTGAACGCTGTGCGCCGTCGTTAAAGATAATTGAAACGTTGTTAGCGGAATGAGTTCCGTGTATTATTTAACCCCTTCTTTAATTATTTTCCTATGACCGAATCTGAAATTCGAGAGGCTGTCATCAATATTCTTTCCGATATTGCACCGGACGAAAACTTCGGATCAATGAAGGACGAAGTTTCGTTCCGAGATCAGTTTGAGATGGACAGTATGGACTTGCTTGACATTGTTCTTGAGTTGCGCAAACGCTATCGGGTGCAAATTCCCGAAGAGGATTATCCGAAACTGGACAATATGAACAGTACAATAGAATATTTGTTGCCGTTAATGAATCCATGATTGCTGTTGATCTTGGAAATACGCGTGCCAAGTTTGGGATATTCCGAAGTGCTGTGAGCGGCAAATCTATTCCTGAGCCGGATTCGGTGCTTGCTGTTGAATGTTGCGGAATTGAGTCCTTTGATTTTGGTGCGGTTGTTGATTGGCTGGGCGGTTTTCCCGACGAACCGCTCACATGGTATATTGCGCAAACGGGGGATTTTCCTTGGGACGAATTTTGGGCAAAGATTCTTCAAATTCGTTGTCATGATCGGTTTGAACGGATTTCGTATTGGGATATTCCGATGGCGGTTGATGTTGAATTTCCTGAGAAGTTGGGGATAGATCGGTTATTATCGGTTTATGCGGCGTATTGTTGGCGGGAGTTCAATGCGGCTTTTTTTGAGGGGGAGATGCGGATATTGGTGGTGGATGCGGGCAGTGCGATAACGGCGGATTTACTTTCGGGCGAGGGATATTTTGCCGGCGGGGCGATATTGCCGGGGTTGCGAGCCATGTCGGAATCGTTGCCGAAAATATCCCATCATCTTCCTAATGTAAAAGCGGAAGACATTTCTTTTGCGGTTTATCCGGGCAAAAACACGGAGGAGGCGATTATTGCCGGGATATATTGGGGGGCGGTAGGGGCGATTCGTCAATTTCACCAACTGATTCGGACAACGCTTCGGGATTCGGGGTTACCGGATCGGGTTCCGATATTTCTTGTGGGCGGTGATGCGGAACATCTTCAAATCGGGCTTTCTCTTTTTGTCGAATCGGAAAATTTGTTTTTATTTCCTAATTTTGTTTTAAGCGGAATAGCTTTAGCGGTTCGAAGTTAGGCGAGTCGGGTTCTTTTGGTTTTTATTCCGGTTTGGGGCTACAGTTTTGGCTGTGGTTTTGGGGATTATTGCCGGTTATCCCTCAAACAATCTTTTGTCTATTTTCATTTTTAATATTATTTACAACCAACCTTATTTTCGACCTGATTTTTCTAACAAAACAACCTTAGTAGCAAGAAAACCCTCAAACAATCAACCTTATTACCTTATTCTCTGTTTTTTAATAAGGTAATAAGGTTGTAATAATGTATGAAATGATGCTACTAAG
>JAITQV010000739.1 GCA_031288765.1 Planctomycetaceae bacterium | reverse complement strand
TTCCAAAAACTTGTGGTAAAATATTTTAGTCAAATGCCTTTATTTTAAGTATTTCTCAAAATTATCGCTGATTAAAATGCACCTTTGCTCAAAAAGTAGAAGCCGCAAAAAATAGAGATCGTTTTAAAATACCTCAAATTTAAGCATATTGACCTTGTTCATTTTTTGGAAAGTACAGTTATACATCTGAAAATAAAAAAACCTAATTTTGAATAATTTTGAACACCCTACCGCAAGGGATTAAAACCTTTGTAAGCGGGAATCATTGTCGTTGTGACAGGAAATCCGCTCGCGCCCTCCACATATTAACTATTAACTAAAAACTACAATGTGTTTCGTTTTGATACAATTATTTATGCCCAATAACGGATTGTTCCTTTTTCAGAAAAAAAGAAATTTTTCTTAACCCTTTAATTAAAAAGGAATTAAGGAAAAACAAAAGATATGATTCCAAATGGTATGTTAATTGCATTAAATATTCCTTTAAGTTTCATCCTGAGATGAAAACAATATTGCACCCTAATAATAAAATTTAAGGAGATTGAGTTATGAAGACGTTTCTTGTTCCATTTGTTTTTGCTGCCGTATTATTGAGTTTTACGGTTTCCGCTTCGGCAGATGTGGCAACACTTGATTGGGATAATCCGGGAAGCGCAATCGTTTTCGCGCAGGAAATAACCAACTTGCACAACGATGACAATCGGGGTGTTACGATAGACTACGCACTGAAAGATAATATTCTTTATAGTCGCGTTCAATTAGATCCCAATCAATATACTGGAGGTGATTTTGAATTTATGACAAGTCTCGGACTAACCAATATGCGGTTTTTCGGAGGAAATGAAAGTGCCTATGAAAGTGACAATATCAATTCGGAAGGATTTACAGGCAAAAGAAAAAATTTCATGCCGGACGGGTCTATTTGGGAGGCTTTCAAAGCGGCTGCCAACAATGATGGAGCTATTACCGCAACATTTAGCTCTTTTACATTATTAGATTATGACGACGACGAAACAACACAAAAAAATGCATTTTTTGACAGTACCCGTTTAGATTCTTCAATTTATGATTTCAATCAGTATTACAAAGACAGTATTAATGATTTGTATTATGATACTGCCGGAGAAGGAGAGTTTATGGAAGGTCCCGTAACAGGATTCGAACGTGCGGCTGCGGCTGTTTTTGCCGTCGATGAAGATGGTAATGTTGTTTATCGAAAGAATGCTGCAACAGATGATATTCCGTTTTATGGTGCCGAGGAGGAACTTAATGGTATTGGGGATTTAGGAATGACAACCAATTACACTTATAACTATGTTGATGGTTGGTTGCAAGTTTTTGGCGATAACGATTTTCTGTTTATGGTCAATTCCGATCCAACAACCGGTACAATACAATATGCAATCAATCTCTCAAGTTTAGGGTTAGAAAATTACAGCGGGATTCATATTGCTTCGGAAATTGAAGACTATTACACTTATCTTTCACTTCCGCCCGCTGTTACGGGAACACCCGAACCGGCAACCGTATTGATTTTAGGATTTGCCGGATGTTTTGTGTTCCCATTCTTACGGCGAAAAAAATTAGTAAAATAGTTTTTAGTTAGTTTAGTTAATAGTGTTATAAGTGCAGTATTTACCGAAACGTTTTGAATCCGCTTACAACACTATTAACTATTCACCTAACTATTCACCATAAACTACTAACTAAGAAAAACTCTCCTCTTGATAATATTTTGAAAATTGCAATAATAAAATAAGTTTTTTCATTTTAATCGTGGAAGGGGAAAAATTTTTGGAAAAAGGATTTCCATTCAGTGATATTGGCGAATGATTTTAATTTATCTTATTCTTTTGGGACTTGTTTTGATTTGTATTGTTTCAATTGGGTCTCGATCACTTAAATCGTTTTCCAGACATCAATTGGAGGATTTTTGCCGGCGGCGCGGAGCGGAAGCACGGTTGCGTCAGATTCTTAAAGAATATGATCGTGTTGCGGCGGCGGCGGGAATGTTGCGTATTCTTTTGATAACCGGTTTGGTAACGGCGGCGGTCTTTGAATGGAATCCCAAACGTGAAGTTCTCACGGATTGGATTTTTCTGATTCTTATTGTGTCGCTTATCCTTTTGTGTGTGGAATTTTGGTTGCCGCGGGCGGTTTCAAAACTTTGGGGAACTTCTTTCGTTTATTTTACGTGGTCGGTTTGGTCATGTCTGGCGGTGTTGCTTTTTCCGTTAACATTGGTTGATCGGTTTTTCAGCATATTTTTTCATCGTCTTGCCGGTCAAACGGAAGAGACCGATGACGAAGAAGCGTTTGAAGATGAAATCCGAACAATGGTTACCGAAGGTCATCGCGAAGGGCTTTTGGAAGAAGACGCACGGGAAATGATTGAAGGTGTCATGGAATTGAGCGATTTTACCGTCTCCGAAATTATGACTCCGCGAACAGATATGAAAAGTATTTCGGACGCATTGTCGTGGGACGAAATGCTCGCGGCAGTAATCGCAACACCTCATTCGCGGATTCCTGTTTATAAAGATAATCGCGATGATATTATTGGAGTCATTCACGCCAAAGATTTGCTTCGGGAGCTGGTGAAAAATGATCCGTCGCAACGTTGTCCTTGGACAGAGTTAATGACGGAACCGTTGTTTGTGCCGGAAACAAAGCCGGTTGACACTTTGCTTCAGGAATTTCAAAATACAAAACCTGCCGGTTCCGACAGAGGCGGTTCCGATAAAAATGTTTCCGATAAAAACGTTTCCGACGAGGATATTTCACAACGTGCTAAGGGACATTTGGCAATTGTGTTGGACGAATACGGCGGAGTTTCGGGAGTGGTTACATTGGAAGATATTTTGGAGGAAATTGTCGGTGAAATTGTGGACGAACATGATCCGATGGTAATTACCGAAGAAATTAAGGAATTGGATGCGGAAACATTTGAAGTATTGGGTAAGGTTCGGATTGACGAATTGAACGAAAAACTTGGACTTGATTTGCCGGAAGACGAAGATTATGACACGATTGCCGGTTTTATTTTTTCAACACTTGGTCATGTTCCTGATGTCGGCGAAACGGTTGATTTTGAACATGAAGGCAAAATGTCGCGTTTTACGGTTATTGAAGCAACCCGGCGGCGCATTGAAAAAATCCGATTAAAATTACACCACGAATAATTATCCGCATTTTAAATACGTATTGATTGGCATTGCTCATAATGAAAATAAACATTATATTCGTAGATTGTCGCATCTATCAAAATCGTAAGGATATATTTATAGGACGTTATTCTGTATTATTAAAATACGGAACGTTATGAATTTTTAT
>JAITQV010000737.1 GCA_031288765.1 Planctomycetaceae bacterium | reverse complement strand
CTTCGGCGAACAATTGCCTACCTCTTGAAGACAATCTTTTCAGAAAAAATTCCGCTGAAAATATCACATAATTTTTTACTAAATCCGTGTTTAAACCTGCACAGTTGCCATTTATGGGGTAAACTCTTTTAGTAAAATTGTATAAAGTAAAATTTTGCTAAATGATCTGGACTTGTTTGTTGATATTCACTACAGTTGGAAATGAAAAGTGTGATTATAATAGCGTGTACGGTTGTATCGGTTTTGAGATAATATTACGCCCGTTGCCCAATAAGACAACAGGTAAACAATGATTTTTGAGTTTATTGGTTATGAAATACGGTAAAATATTCCTTCAATTTGTTGTTTTGTCCTTGTTTTTCAACGGTTTGTTTGCCGGCTGCAAAACCCGTGAAAATAATCAACTCTCCAACCCCTTTGCTCTGAACCGCCAGACCGCACCGCCGCCGGCAACCTTTTCCCATCAAGCGTCCTACCTCGGTCAAATGCCAAGCGCTTACGTTCCCCAATTGCCGGCAACAACCTATCCGTCCGGGAACAATACCCCAACTCCCGCAAATGTACCGTCGCCCGCCGGAACCATTCCCCCTTCGGTTACGCCCGCCGCTCCCGCTGTTACCGCACCCAACGGCAGTTACGGCTCCATCAACAATTCCAGCGGCGCAACATTGTTCCAAACCTCCGCAACTGTTCCAGCACCAACAACCGAAAATAATTGGACTGCCGGTGAAACATCAACCCCCGATAACTCTGCTGTAATTGCTGCCGTAATTGCCGCAACGGGAGAAACCGTGTTCCAAAATCTGGAATCCAAAAGCCATTCGGTAACCACCGTTGATACTTCCGGTATTGTAACAACCGGTGTTGCCGAACCGGAAACCCGGGCTGTCAGTTCCTCCCCGCAGATGACACAAATCATTGACGATTCAACACCCCAAGCCGTTTCCACCGAACCTAATTCCGTTTATGCCGGAAAATATCAGTAAATCACAACAGTAAATCATATCAGTAAATCACAACAAGAAATCACAACGAAAATAATTCCGATTGTTGAAAACAAACCGTAGGCTGCGTTTGGCAACACCTACGGTTCATAATCTCTCTCTTCCGGCAGGTTAATACAAAAGTTAATACAAAAACAGACATCATAATCTGTATAATCTGTTTATTGTCTGATTCTTGCTCAATCAAGAACATAACCCTCCCGATAAACCGGCTTAATCAATTCGGCAACTCCGGGCGTTTTAAGTTCGGCAAGATTTGTGATTTTCATATTGGCGGCGTCCCAATAAACCTTTTCGCCCCATTCATCGGCTTTCGACGCCGTCCAAACCGCCAAATTGCCAAGCAACATTGCCTCCGTAAGCGGACCAGCCTGTCTCGGAAAATTCGAAAAACAAAGATCGGGATTATTTTCCTTAATCGCCGTAATCAGTTCAAACATGTTACGCGGATCGGCGTCCAGTTTTTCCGCCGGTTTATCTTCGGTACCGGGAAAATGCGGCGCATAACGGATTTCAGGAATCGTCACACCTTGTTTTCTGTCATTCCTGCCAAAACCATGCGCTCCTTCCGTGCCGATAATAACCTCACCGCCTTCCGGCATTTTTTCAGGATATTTGAAGCCGTTGTCTTCGAGAAACTTCCGATCCGGAAACCAGCCGCCGTCATACCAGACAAATTTGAACCCTTTACGTGCCGGCGTGTCGGGATACTCAAATTCGATTTGCGAAGATTTCGGGAAAACATCAAAATCATGACCGGAAGTCTTGGCAACAACTGATTTCGGAGAACTCAAATCCAATGCCGCCATATATTTGTTTAAGGAATGGCACGCAATATCGCCAAGCGCCCCCGTGCCAAAATCCCACCAACCGCGCCACGCAAACGCATGATAAAGCCCCGGATAATATTCACGGGGTTTTGCCGGTCCAAGCCAAATATCCCATTCGACATTTTTGAGTTCCCGCTCAATCCGGGCTTTCATGTCCGTAACTTTTTGTTCCCATTGGGCATCGTTTTCGGCTTTGAGGCGTTCTTCATAACCTTTGAGCGTCCGAACAAGCTCCGGTCCTTGGGGCCAAATCGGGCGGTTCGTCCAAACATGAATCTCCTTAATATCGCCATAGATTCCGGCTTTCATTTCAGCGGCGTGAAGACGAAGACCGTCAGTCGCACTGCCCTGATTCCCCATTTGAGTACACACTCCCGTTTCTTCGGCAACTTTTCCCATAAGACGGGCTTCGTAAATTGTTCGGGTCAACGGTTTCTGAACATAAACATGCTTTTTCATCCGCATTGCCATAAGACCGGCAGGAGCATGTGTGTGGTCGGCGGTACTGATTGTCGCCGCATCAATACTTTTTTCCTGCTCTTCCAAAAGTTTACGAAAATCCGTGTACGTTTTCGCTTTGGAATATTTTTTTGCCGCGTTGCCGAGCCGAGCCTTGTCAACATCGCAAATCGCAACAACATCGGCAAATTTGGCGGCGTTGGCAATATCGCTTTCGCCCTTGCCGCCGATACCAATCCCCGCAAAAGCAAGACGTTCATTCGGCGAAGCACTTAATTTCGGTGTTTGACCGGCAACCGCCCAATAACCAACTCCGGTTACGGCTGCGGTTTTCAAAAAATCACGACGGGTTGTTTGGTGTTTCATAATAAATCTCCTAAACAAAATGGTGTGAGAACGCGGCACTATGCCGCTAAATCTTCGTACTGTTTTACCCGCAAAGGAACTGTTTGTCAATTATTCATATCTATTCGTAAATTATTCAGCGGAATTTGTAAGATAATCGGGATTTAATTTGTTTACGGATAAAAATCAGGTAATATTTCAGCGGAATTGCCCCCGTTTGTGGCAAATTTGCCTCCGTTTGTGGCAAATCTGCCCCCGTTTGTGGCAAATCTGCCCCCGTTTGCGATAAATCTGCCCCCGTTTGCGATAAATCTGCCCCCGTTTGCGATAAATCTGCCCCCGCTTGTGACGAATCTGCCCCCGATTGCATGAATCTGCCCCCGTTTGCGATAAATC
>JAITQV010000716.1 GCA_031288765.1 Planctomycetaceae bacterium | reverse complement strand
ATGTTAAAAAATTGAGATTCAAAAGGATAAAGTTTTGTCATTTGATCATTAACCGGCAACAAAAATTATCAGGGTATAAAATTTCCCTGCAATGTGTAATAAAAATAACGATCCGTTTTACTGTTACACTTTATTTGGGTTACAATTAGTTTAACAGTTCTATTAGTAACGGAGTTGGTTCTTTTTTTACGTTATAATAACCTTCATTATGTAATCTGCATTTTCCAAAAATTTTAAGCCGGAATTCCTGTTTTTCACATAATTTGGTCATTTTGAACATCTTTGATGTGTACAAAAGTATATTTATAATTCAAATATTCAAAGTATAGGGAATTAGGTATTTTTATTGATTTTTTTGAGAAAGTGCAGTAAATAATTCATTCGTTAATTTTTGATACAACTCGAATAAATGAGCAACACGTTGACTGTCATTTTCAAATGTTTTACCGTAAGCTCGTTCAACCACTTTGTCCAATTTCTGATGCGCTTTTACCAACTCGGCGGGCATTGAAAGCGGATCATAAAGATCGGCAAGATTACTCTTTGGATATTTTATACGAATATTCAATATTACTTGCGCCGTCGATTCTATTGATTGTTTTTGTTTAGCTGTCGGGTTGGGAAAAGGAAAATTATTATAAACAATATTTTTTGAATAACGGTAACGCGATTCCAACCGCCCGCAAACATAACGCATCCAAGCCATGTGCATCGACGATGTCAAAATACCAAAAAGATAAAGTCCGGCATTGGGAATTGTTTGAATTGTTACGGCTGGAATAAAATTATTATTCGCAAAAATAATCGGTACGTATCGCCGAGATTCGCCCGTTGTTATCGGTATCGCAAGATATTTTTTAGGATTGTTCAAATCACGAAATTGATGTGAACGCGCCGCAAGTTTTTGCGCGCCTTTATCACGCGCAGATTCACGAGCATGTTTAACTTGCTTCACACGCTCCAGCACAAAAGGCATCGAACGTAACTCCGAAGGCTCAATTCCAACAAGCCACAAACACCAACGCGTTTTACTGTACAATAATTCGTCCGCTCCCAGAAGCCGCTTAAACCATTTTTTAGATTTCGGTTCTCGTTTGATAAATTCCGATTTCTCGCTCTCACTAAAAATCAAATAACCGCTGTCCAACGCAACATTGCCGAAACTCATCGGCGGAACATCGCAAAGCGGAGTTGTACGGCTTGTTATAAAAACATCCGCACCGTCTATCAAATAAGCGTTAATACGATTTGCGACAGTTTTAATCGGCTCACCCGTAACTTCGGCATATTGATAAATTTGTTTCGTTTTTTTATCGCTCAAACCAAATCCGACTATCACACAATAAACCGCTGCCTTGCCGCGCGCTTCGTTACTCCACTTGAACGTTTGATGCGCAAAGTTAATTTTAACGTTATGATTAAAAATCAAATCCCGCCACAAAACCGCAACTTGTTCGCCTTGACAAATACTATTCGTAGAAACAAACGCAACTTCAATATTTGTTCCTTGAATATAAACCGCCGCCTTCTTGTACCACGCCGTTACGTAATCAAGGTTGCCGCTGTTTTTCATGTTGCAAAAAACTTTGACCAAATCCCGCTTTTGCCGCTCATTCATAACGCGCGCCCCCAAAAAAGGAGGATTGCCAAGAATATAATTTAACTCCAGCTTCGGAACGATATTTTCCCAATCGATCTCGAACGCATTCGCAAAATATATCGAAGCGGAAACATTGAGCGGAATGCGAACATAATATTTACCGAAACGTTTCATCACCGCCAAATTCATTTGATGATCCATTAACCAAAGCGCAACTTGCGCTATCTTAGACGGAAACTCAACAATCTCAATACCAAAAAATTGATTTACGTTCACCTTGATATAATGGTCAACATCAAGCAATTTGTCCGAACCGAGCAATTCGCTAATTACTTCCATCTCCAATAAACGTAACTCGCGATAACTAATCACCAAAAAATTACCGCAGCCGCACGCAGGATCAAGAAATTTTAATCGTGAAAGTTTATCGTGAAATTCGGTCAAACGCCGTTTGCGAATCTCGGACTTCAATTTTTTATAACGATAAAACTCTTCCCAAAGTTCGTCTAAAAAAAGCGGACGAATCACTTTCAAGATATTTTCTTCGCTCGTATAATGCGCCCCAAAATCATGACGCGACGCCTTGTCCATCACGCTTTGAAACATTGCGCCAAATATCGCGGGCGAAATCTTGCTCCAATCAAGACGACAACAATCAAGCAACGTCTCACGCATTGCAGAATCAAAATCCGCAGTCTCCAAAGGTTCTTCAAATAAATCGCCGTTGACGTAAGGGAATTTTTTGAGTTGTTCGTCGAGAGTTTGGAGGCGTTGATGTTCGGTTTTGTTTAACGTTTCAAAAATCTTTTGAATGTGTAACGCAAGATCGCTGCCGTCGGGATTTGTGCGGTTTAAGATATAGTTGACAAAAAAATCTTTCTCGAATATTCCGGTATCATCCGCAAAAAGACAAAACAATATTCGTACCAAATAAACTTCCAAACGATGACCGCTATAACCGATCTCTTTAAGCCGGTCATGCAACCGTCCCATTTTTTCCGCCGCTTCAATATTAACCGGATCAAGTTCCTTGAATGTTGTCTTTGTATAACCCGCAAGATAACCGAACAACTCAATATGTTTTGTCAATTCCGAAAGTGTAAATTTGTACAACTTGCCGTTATTTTCGAGATCGTAGTAATGAAAGTTGACGAAATCGCAAACGAGAATACCTTTCGGCATATCTTCAAGCGGCAACGTATTAGCGTAACGTTTTGCTTTTTCATAGGCGTGCGCAAGATTTTTGCCCGGACTTTTCATCTCGATTAAAATATACCCTTTCCAAAAGAGATCAATAGCGCCGGTTTTTTGTTTATCGTTTTTGAGAATTTGTGCGGAATCAGCAGTTGCAATATTATTATTATTATTATTATAAAAATTTACATGCTTCTCAAATACCGCGACTTTAGAACGAGGAACGCCGAAAATATAAAAAAATTCATTCTCAAAAGTCTGCGCGTCCGCTTCCTCGCGCAAATCGCAAGCCTTCGTAATCCATTCATTAACAAACGAATCCGCCCGCAACCTAATCTCATTCCACGAAAGTATTGTCATAATTATTGTTAATTTTTATTTTATTTTTGAAATATTTATTGTTTTACTATATTTTG
>JAITQV010000709.1 GCA_031288765.1 Planctomycetaceae bacterium | reverse complement strand
TGGGGGGAGGGGGAATTTGGGGGATTTTTGGGGTTGGGGGGACAATCCTTAGAATCAACCGGTGTTTTTTAAAAATTCGGGGATGTTCCCGAAAGACTCAGGAGGTTTTCCAGAAGACTTGGAGGTTTTTCCGGAAGGCTTGGAGGTTTTTCCGGAAGACTCGGGGGTTTTTCCGGAAGACTCGGGGGTTTTTCCGGAAGACTCGGGGGGTTTTCCGGAAGACTCGGGGGTTTTTCCGGAAGACTCGGAGGTTTTTTTTAAGACCCCACTAGTTTTTTTCTAAAATTAATTTGTTATAATGAACAACTCATTGGTTTTAACCGTCAATTTTCCGGTTTTAACTGGAAAACCGACTGTTTTGAGAGATTGTTCATTAATTTTATAGAAAGGACAAACCATTATGGTACATACTCGTGACTATTTGCCCCGCAGGGACGCCGAACTTGCCGTTTGGAGCGAGAACTTTTTTGCAATTGTTTCCGCCAACGCCGTCGCATGGGATATACTGCCAAAAGAAATTTCGGCGCTGGAAACCGCAACCGATAACTTCAAAAATTTGCAGGCACAGGCAGACAGCCCCGCAAAAAACAAGATTATCGTCGAACAAAAAAACGAAGCCAAAAAAATTCTCGAAGAAAATATTCGGGGGTTGGTGAATTACCGGTTGCGTAATCCGATTATCACCAACGATCAACGAATTGCGTTGGGGCTTCATGTGCGGGACACCACCCCCACGCCCATTCCCGTCCCCACAACCCGACCGGAATTTGATATAGAGGTGTTGGATTTTCGGCGGTTGTCGGTTTCGTTCCACGACATGGGAAGTTCCGGCAAGGCAAAACCTTACGGTGTCAACGGCGCCGTAATCCTCTATGCGGTGTTGGATATTCCGCCCAAAAATGTTAACGATTTAACTCGTTCGGTTTTGGCAACCCGAACCCCGCATGTATTCGAATTTGCCGAAGAAGAACGCGGAAGAACGGTTTATTTTGCAATTTGTTGGCAAAACGAAAAGGGTGAACGAGGTCCTTTGAGCGAAATCGAAAACGCCGTGATTCCGTAATATCGGATTGGGGTTTGTGATTTGTGGGTTGGGGGTTGTGTTGCAAGAGGTAGGCAATCGCTCGCCGAATGGTTGCGTCGGCGTTAGCCGACTGAGAAATTTGTCGGCGGACGGTTGCGTCGGTGTTCGTCAACCTTTGGGTATGTGGTAGGGGCGAAAAATCTTTCGCCCCTACATTGCGGCGTTTCGGCGAAACGCCGCCTACCTTTTGATTTCCTATTCAAAAATATAAAAGAACGTGAAAATTTATAATCATAAGGCAGGCAACTGTTTAGTTGATAGTTTATAGTGGATAGTGAATAGTTCGCAAGCGGGATTAACATCTTGCAATAAATTCTCCGCTTGCGGCACTATCAACTATCCACTATAAACTATCAACTAATATGTTGCCTTACGCTATTATATTAAAGGCTTTTAGCCCTAGTTTCGGGACTAATCACTGAATAGATGCCAATCAATGACCGGAATTTTCCCAAAAATACCCGAAATTCGTGTTTTCTTTTTTTCCTCTTTTGGCTATACTCTACACGTTGTTTTTCGGCGGCACGTTTTCATTCGTATTGCCGCACCGGTTTGACCGCAACTAATGATACCCCAGTCAATCAGGAATAAATGTTATGTTTCCACGTTGTGTTTTCCTTTCCGTGTTGATCAGTTTGATCGCCATGTTCGGAGGAACCTCAGGAAAAAACGCCTTCGGACAAGCCCCAATGCCCTTACGCGAAATCCCAACCCCCGAATATTTCGCCATCTCCCTACACCGCTGTTTTGAAGGAAACTTCGATAAAGCCTTAGCAGATTTTAACCGCGATTTGCAACGAGCAGTCAAAATTCCCAATGTCAACGGTCAAATGTTTCTTTGGCTCGATTCCTTATGCTATTGGATTATGTGCGGCGAATGTCATTATCAAATGGCACGCTACGCCGACGCCATGCAAGCATTCAACAACGCTTTGCAAATCTATCTGCAACAACCGGAATGGCTCAAAAGTATCACCTACACCGGTAATCCCTCGCCGATTCCGCGCCAACCGTTTGTTTGGGGACGTTCCGAACGCGCCGGCGGTGTCGGCGACTTCCGAAACTGTAAGTTCCAAATCTATCAGGAAAATGTCAACCTCGTCAATTTAGGACAACAAGGAACGGCATTGTCAAAAAATGCACAACTAAGCAGTATTCGTGCCGATGAGATTATTTCTCGAATGGCGTTAATGATTCGCCGGCGTGCCGAAATTCTCGGTTCCCTCTCAAAATATGACCCCGAAACCAAAATGTTGACCGAAGCACTCGGCAACCGCCCGTACATGCCCAACCATTTTACGGGAGTTTGGGTCGATGTGCTTTACGGGCTTGCTCTTGCCGCAATGGGCGACGACGCCTCCGCCGAAACACAACTTCAAAAAGGTTTGCTGATGTTGGGGCAGTTCGACCATCAACTCACTCCGGTTGCCCTGAATGAATTGGGACATATCGCCGTCCGTGCCAATAAACCGGAAGAAGCGGTGAAATATTATCTTGAATCGTCGATGTCCGCTTATCTCGCCCGTGACCCGATTTTGCTGGGGGAAACGTTCCGCAATATGGCAAACGCTCAAAGGTTAATCGACAAAACCAAAACGTTTCCGCCGCTTCAAGCCGCTCTGAACTTTTTCGGTTCGCAAAAAGATGTCAGTCCGATGATTCTCGTCCCGCTATGCCATGAATTGGCGGAAGAAGCGTTCACGGCGGGAAACGCCAAAGCCGCTATGACTTATCATAACCAAGCCGCCGCGTTGCTGAAAGGACGGAGTTTGGCGGATACCGTACACGGCGCAAGGAATTATTATCTTGGGGCAATGATTGCTTACGCCGCCGCGTCCGCCGATTACCAAAACGGCAAACCCATGACGCTTTCCATGCAAAACGGCGATAAAAATCTTGAAACCGCTCTCCTCTTCATGCGGCAACGCGGTTCCCTTTGGCTGTATCAACTCAGTATCCTCGAAACGCTTTTTCAGCAGGGAAAAATTACAACACGCGGTCCGATTACCATGCGTATTGCCGATGAACTTTACGATTTCATGCTTCGTGATCCGAACAGTGCGGATTGGATAATGCAGCCGATGGAGAGTTTAGCCGCAATGACTTTTACGCCGCCGGCTGCGTTTCAACGCTGGTTCTTTGTTGCGCTGCAACGCGGCGATCGTGAAAAGGCGTTTGAAATTTCCGAACGTGCCCGCCGTGCCGTATTCTTTTCGTCGTTTAATCTTGGGGCGCGGTTGTTTTCGCTCCGAATCCTGTTTGAAGGCGGCGGTGAAAATATTACGCCGGAACAAATTCTTGAACGCCAAACTTTATCGCTTGATTTTGCTCGGTTTGGGGAATTATCGAATCAGGTTCGTGCGGTTCGGTTGCAACTCCAATCGGTTCCGCTTGTCCCCCAAGACCCGGCGCAAGCCGAACTACAACGTAAACTGCTCCGCGAACTTGAAACGTTAAGTTTGGCTCAGGAAGCGATGCTTCGTCCTATGGCATTGACCCGAACACAAACGTCGAATGTTTTCCCGCCCATGATGAAGTTGGAGCAAATCCGAAAGGAATTGCCGGAAAAAACGGCGATGTTGGTGTTTACGGAATCGCTTGGAATGTTGTACGGATTTCTCATCGACAACCATAATCTGACGATGTGGCCGGTTCTTCAGGAGCCGCGGGCAGATTCGCTGCAAAAACTGATTACCGATTATTTGACGGCTCTCGGCAATCGGGACATTAATTATCCGTTGGCGGTTAAGGATTTGGTTGATCCCAATGGAAAGTGGAAAGAGACCGGCTCCAAACTTCTCAACCGTCTTCTCGGCAATGAATCACGTCCGGTTCATTTTACGGAGTTGGTGATTGTTCCGACGGGACAGATTTGGTATGTTCCGTTTGAATCAATGACGGTGAAAACCGGCGAAGAATACCGCCCGTTAATTGCCGCCGGACGTGAACCGCTGACTATCCGGTATGCGCCGACGGCTTCGCTTGGTATTCCGCGGAAAACCGGACGAAGTGCAACTGCGGAAACTTTGGTGATTCACGGCAAATTCGTTTCCAAAGATGCGCCGTCAACAGCGTTGGAGGCGATTGACCGGTACGTCAAAGCGGGCATTCAACATTTGATTCCCATGTCCGCCTTAACAAATGAATCGTTTCCGTCTTCGGCGTCCGCTTTTGCAACACAGATTAAACAACTGCTGGTTTTGGACGACATTCCTATTCCGCAAAACGGTTTACCTTTGGGTTGGTCGCCGTTCAACAATGATAAAATGAAATTGAAGAATCCGGTGGCGAGTTGGTTGACGCTTCCTTGGGGCGGACCGGAACTTATTATTTTACCCGGATTTCACACACCGGCGGAATTTTCGTTCAAAACACCGCGAAACAGTGTGAAGCAGTTGATGAATGGTGAGGATTTATTCCTTTCGGCGATGGTGTTGCAAGCCTGCGGAGCGAAAACGATTTTAATTAGCCGGTGGCGGACGGGTGGTCGTGCTTCGTATGATTTGGTCGGGGAATTTTTGAAGAATTATTCAAATATGCCGTCAGCGGAATCGTGGCGTCAAGCGGTTATGACGGTTGGCGGTGAGGAGTTGCATCTTAATGAGGAACCGAGGGTGCGGACGGAAGCGGGTGCCGAACCGCCGATGGCGAATCATCCTTTTTTTTGGGGGGCATTCATGCTGATTGACCGCGGCGAAGTTCCCGAAAATTCCGATTCCGGTTTATCGGAAGGGGGAAAATTGGATTAGGCATTGCTAAAGACAAGCAACCGTTCGCCTCTCTTACAATTAACAATTCACAAGGCAGGCAATTGTTCGCCTACCTTGTGATTATGAAGAAGAATGGTCGCAATGTAGGGGCGAAAAATCTTTCGTCCCTACCGCATGTAGATTTAATACGTTGCGGTAATCTGATTTCCGTAGGAAATTCCTATCAATAGAAAAATACCTAAACGCCGAAACGATTTTGGATTTGTTGACGTACTCGAATATCTTTTTCACCCGAATAAAAATTCGGACTACTTATTTTTTAAAATATAATTTAGTCTCCTAAATATTGAATTTAAAATAATGAAAAATTAA
>JAITQV010000599.1 GCA_031288765.1 Planctomycetaceae bacterium | reverse complement strand
TGCTGTTTTTCAGGTATCTTGCGTAAAAAATAAAAATATCGAAACTATAAAATTTGTGTCTAACATAATAGTAAATGAAACGAATTACTCAATTTCCCAAAATTTAAATAGACAGTTACGGCAAAACCGTTTGGGGTTCACGGGGCGGAGGCTCGTTGGGACATGCTCGAAAAGCCGCCCGCCAATGTCGAAGACCTCAGACATTCCTCTTTCGACACCAAAACCCCGCTTATTTTGACCTTCGAGGAAAGTGATCGCGGCAAACGGGTTTATATTTGCCTTTGTTGGGAAAACACCAAAGGCGAAAAAGGACCTTGGGGGGAAATTATGTCCGCAATTATCCCGTGATTGGGGGACAATTATTTAACCAAAGAATACACGGAACACACAGAAATAAGTTGATAGTTGATAGTTTATAGTTAATAGTGAATAGTTCGCAAGCGTTCTATTTACCAAAACATATTAAATAATCCGCTTGCGTCCTCCACTATTAACTATTCACTACCAACTATCAACTAATATGTTGCCCTTTCAGTGTGTTTGATATTTTTTATGGGAAAATTATCCGCCGCGTTACGGCGGGCAGGCTTATGCCGCCCTTGCAGGGCGTAGGACAATATACTCTCTGACCCGTAGGTTGCGTTGCACTTCACCGCCGGTTATGCACATCCCGCCCCGCGAGTTCAAAATTTCCCCTATTGACATTATTTTTGGTTTCGCATAAACTTTGAATCCGGTTCAATTACAATACATGTTAATCGCAAAGTGTTAATTGCAAGATGTGTTTTTTGCCGTGTTGGGCTGCATGAGTAAATCATGAGCATTTTAAAACAGTATAATATAAAGGAACTTAACAATGAAAAATTTAGTAATGTGTTTGATTGTGTTTTGTTTTTCCTGTTTTATGTTAATTTTTGGAATTTCGGAGGCGCAGGCTTACGATAACGGGCGTGTCCCCGTCAATACGCCGGAATCCGCCAAACGAATGGTCGAAGACCTCATCGCAACTTTTGGCGATAAATATCCCAAAGGCGCGGAATACCTCAAACGGCTCCACGAAACCGCCGAACAAAAAAAAGATTTGAAAAAAAATCCCAACGCCCAAAAAGAATTTGACGCCGTACTCCGTGAAGCCGCCCTCGCGAACCCCTTGCTCGATTTCGATAATATCCTCTTAATCCGCCGTAATACACAAAAAAATTGGGGATTTATCGGTCTCAACGCTTATACAAATGATACTGTTTCCAAAAAAGGTTGGGACAACGAATTGGTTATCCTGAGCAATCTCCGCACTCAACCAAAATTAACGCCCATTTACCGACACCCCGACGGAGCAATTATCCGTGATCTCGATTTGCATTTTGACGGTCAACGGATTATGTTTTCGTCAATCAATAAGAACGGACGTTGGGCGGTGTTTGAAGTTGGTCTTGACGGTCAAAATCTTCGGGAACTTACGCCAACCGACCAAACCGATATCGATTGGTTTGATTCCTGCTATTTACCCGAAGAAGGGCAAATTGTTTCGGCTTCCACCGCCGGAATGCAAGGACTGCCCTGTGAAAACGGCGGACGGGTTATGGTCAATCTTTACCGTGTGGCAACCGAAACCAAAAAAGTCCGGCAACTCACCTTTGAACAGGACAGCGATTGGCACCCAAGTTTGTTGCACGACGGACGCGTCATGTATTTGCGTTGGGAATATTCGGATATTCCGCATTACATGAGCCGGATTCTTTTCGCCATGCAGCCGGACGGACGGCAACAGCGGGCAATTTGGGGCAGCGGTTCCTATTTTCCGACATCGTTCAAAAATCCCCGTGCGGTTCCCGGTCATTCCAGTATGGTTCTCGGCGTGGTCAGCGGACATCACACAGACGGCGGCGGTATTCCCGAAGCGGGACGACTCCTGCTCATTAACCCGCAACTCGCTTCAAAATATCCCATGCGTTATGATCCGGCTTCAAAAGAATGGGCTCCGCCGTTCACACATCTGAACGTTTTCCCGCGTGTTTTTCCCAAAGAGCAAACCGGTTGTGTGCAGGAAATCCCCGGTTATGGTCGGAATGTTGTCGGTAATGTTTACGATAATCAGGGCGGAGCTGCAAAATACCGTTTTGTTTATCCTTTGCCGCTTAGTGAAAATTATTATCTTGTCAGTATGAAATCGGCGGATGGCGGAATGTTCGGGCTTTACCTTGTTGACCGTTTCGACAATATGACGAAAATTATGGAACTTCCCAACGATTCGCTGCTCCAACCCATTCCGGTTACATCGCGGCAGCGTCCGCCGGTTCGGACGGATTTAACCGACCCGGAAAGTAAACAGGGAACTATGTTTATTACGGATGTTTATCAGGGCGGCGGTCTGAAAGGAGTTCCGCGCGGAACCGCAAAATCGTTGCGGATTTTCGCTTATCATTTCGGTTTCCGAAAAAGCGGCGGACATGAATCTGTCGGAATGGTTTCCAGTTGGGATATTAAGCGGATTCTCGGAACTGTCCCGATTGAAGAAGACGGTTCCGCCAGTTTCAATATTCCGGCAAACACGCCGATTTCAATTCAGGTTCTTGACGCCGAAGGTCGGGCAATTCAGTTGATGCGGTCATGGACACTCTGTATGCCGGGCGAACAACAGGCTTGTGTCGGCTGCCATGAAACACCGTTGGAAGCAACGCCGAATAAACGGGTTGCCGCCGCCAACCGACCGCCGAGTGAAATTACGCCGTTTTACGGAGTTGCCAGACCGTTCGGTTACGAAACGGAAATTCAACCGATGTTGGAAAAAAATTGCGTCGCCTGCCATAACGATGTTAATAAAACGGAACGTAAAATGCTTTCGTTCGAAGCACACAACACGGGTAATTGGCATACGGACACTTCCTATTCCGCTTTGAATCCGTACACTTGGCGTCCCGGTCCCGAAGGCGATCTTGATATGTTGCCGCCGATGGATTATCACGCCGGTGTGAGTGAACTTGTTCAGATGCTCAAAAAAGGGCATTACGGTGTTCAACTCGATAAGGAAGCGTGGGACAGAATTTATACATGGATTGATTTGAATGTTCCGTATCGGGGACATTGGGTGAATCCTGATTTTGAAAAACGCCGTTTGGAACTTTCAAAACTGTACGCCGACCTCGACACAAACCCCGAAGAAGAATACAGGGCTTCGCTTGCCGCCGTTGCAAAAGCGGAAGTACAAAAATTAACGCCCGAACAACTGGACGAAGTCGTTAAACGGCATTCCGTAACCGATAATTTAACAGTTTCGGGTTTTCCGTTTAACAATCCGCTTAACAATCTGCCGCCGTCTGAAATTTCCTCCCGAATCAAACTCGCTGTTGATCTTGGCAAAGAACCGGAACCAACACCGGAACGCGGTTTACCGGCTGATCCGTCATGGGCTTGGCAACCGGTTTCGAGGCAGGAAAAATCGCCGCCGGTTCTTGCATCAAAAATCGATTTGGGAAACAACCGGCAAATTGTGTTTGTTAAAATTCCGGCGGGCGAATATGTTATGGGGCAATTGGACGGTTTGCCCGATGAACGAAAACGCCGGATTGTAAAGATCGAAAAACCGTTTTGGATTGCGGAAACGGAAATTACGAACGGGCAGTACGGAATTTACAATCCCGACCATGACACGCGGTATTTGCGGGAAGACGGTAAAGATCATATTGTACCCGGTTATATTGCGAACCATCCCGATCAACCGGTTGCGCGGATTTCGTTTCAGGAAGCCGAATCATTTTGCCGTTGGCTTTCCGAAAAGACCGGTAAAACCGTAACATTGCCGACGGAATCGCAATGGGAATGGGCAGCCCGTGCCGGAACCGCAACACCGTTTTGGTTTGGAGATCGCAACGCCGATTTTTCAAAATATGCGAATCTTGCCGGTGCGGAAGTTCGGGAGACATATACGACGTGGGAAAGCGGCAGCACGGTTCACAAGCGGCGGTTTTACGCTAAGGATTCGATTTTTCCGTTACGCGACGACCGGTTTACGGACAAATGGTTTGTTGTGGATTATGTGAAACAGTATGAGCCGAATCCTTGGGGGTTGTACGATGTGATTGGCAATGTCTGGGAATGGGCGTATCCCGAACCCGATAATACGCCGAACGGTCAAGTGGTTGCTCGCGGCGGCAGTTGGAAAGACCGACCTAAAGTTGTTGGAGCGGCGGCGCGGGTTTTGTATGAACCTTGGCAAAAGGTAATGAATGTCGGTTTCCGTCCGATTATTGCCGAATAAGTGTAACTCCAAAGG
>JAITQV010000586.1 GCA_031288765.1 Planctomycetaceae bacterium | reverse complement strand
ACCTGGTAAACCTGCCGACACTGTTTTTTTCAATCATAGCTATTGGGGTCGAATAAATGAAAAAGGCGATGAAACAAAAAGGAATTTTATAACGAAACCACCTGTTCGATAGATTATATTTCCCGTCATAGCGGAACCAGTAATGTTCTTCTTCTTTCAGAAAACGAACGTCCAATTGATGAAACTCAAGGCGCACGTTGGGCAGAGTGGAGCGGTGTTGCCGGAATTGGTTATGGTAAGTGGCTTATACGCCCTCTTCCGGAAGAACGCGTTGCTTTCTGTTTTCCTGTCAATATACTTTGAACGGCATGAAATTACCTCTTAGTTTTGCTGTTAAAAATAAGAGGTAATTCCCTGCCGTTCAAAGTACACTAAAATTATTTTTATGGTTCTGTTCAGGTGTTTTTTATATGCTATACTTTCACTAATTGTTAAACTTTAAGGAATTTTTAGAACATTTGTATTCCATCTAAAAATTTGTCCTTAATTTCCTAACTTCCATACAAACCGTTTTCTACAATATTTCCATGCATATCATTCTATTTGAAGACAACCTTTCGCCTCAACTGTTTCCCGCAACAATTGCACGTCCCGCATTTGCGATTAATATCGGAACTTACCGGTTGATTCATTTGGTTCGCCGTCTTTCGGATAATATTGAAGTTATAGTTCGTCCTTATCTTAAAGACCTTGTTCTTTCCGATTATCCCTGGATTTGGAAAGCCGAAAAAGGGAACCGTTCCGAACCGGTTCTCATTCTCAATGCGCGGGTTGTTCCTCATATTGACCTCATCGACCATTTTAAACGTCTTATTTCGGAAGGTCGTTCGGGAGTTGTTTCTTGTCCGCATGGTGTTGCGTGTGCGCTTTTTTCCCGTGAAAACCCGCTTCCCAATGAACCCATCGGCGCATCGCAACTTTTGGGAATTATCGAAGATAAAAGATTGCCGCCTCTTGAGATTCCGATTCCGATGCTTGAATATGCACACGATATTATCCGGCATCAAATCCGTATCATGAACGATAATCTTAACGACCGGCTGCGAACCCGTGAATACAAGGAGATTGCCGATGGAGTTTTTTCCGCCGACGGACAACCCTTGGGGCAATATTGTGTTACGGACAGCAGCGAAGGTCCGATTATTTTAGAATCCGGTGTGAATATTGGTCCCTATTGTTTTTTCAAAGGTCCGGTTTATGTGGGAAAGAAAGTGAAAATTATTGAACATTCCGCAATGAAAGATGCGGTTTCGCTCGGAAGCACCACAAAAGTCGGCGGCGAAGTCGAAGCCTCCATCATCGAACCCTATTCCAATAAACAACATCACGGTTTTCTCGGACACAGTTATTTGGGGAGTTGGGTCAATCTCGGAGCCGGAACCAGCAACAGCGATCTGAAAAATACTTACGGCGAAGTGGTTATGGAATACGCCAGTAAAAAGGTTAAAACCGGAATGCAATTTGTCGGTTGTTTTATCGGCGATTACGCCAAAACAGCCATCAACACAAGTATTTTCACCGGTAAAACGATTGGGGCGTGCAGTATGGTTTACGGGTTTGTAACGACGAATGTTCCCAGTTTTGTCAATTACGCCCGGACATTCGGACAAGTTACGGAAACCGCTGTTGAAACGCTGGTTCAGACGCAAGCCCGTATGTTTGCCCGCCGGAATGTCGAACAACGTCCCTGCGATGTCCAATTACTCCGCGATATCTACGAAATGACAAAACACGAACGCCAACTCGCCAGTGAACCGTTGTCGCTCTAATTTGGGATTTGTGATGTAATTGTCTATTTATTAACCGCTGAATACACGAAATACGCGGAATTTGTAATTGCAATAATGTTTCCGTACAACTTCAAAGTTAGTTTATTTATAGGGAATTAGGACACAAAAAATGTTGTTTTGTTATTGTATGCATTTTGTATCCTCAAAAAATAAACTTGTGATCTTATCAATTTACTAAATTCCGTGTATTTCGTGATTCTGTGGTTAATAAAAAATAGACAGTTCCTCCAATCTTACAATTTTTCACCGGCATCTTTGGGAAGAGAATTATTCCACTCCCGTAATGTTCGGCTTAATTCGCGGACAAGTTCCGAATAAGATTCGGCAAGATTGATTGATTCCGCAAAATCTTTTTCCAAATCGTAAAGTTGTTGTCCTGAACCGTCGAATCGCATTAGGAATTTCCATTTGCCCTTTCGTAACGCCAAATCAGGCAACGGTTCCCAATCCGTTCCGGCTCGATCCGGAGGGCGACGCCAGAAAATCGGAAATTGACGCGGTTGGTCGGCTTTCCGACCCAACAAAACCTCAGAAAAATCTTCACCGTCAAAAACGGTTTCCGCCGTTTCCGGTTCTTTTTTCGTTCCCGTAATTTTAAGCAGCGACGGAACAAGATCAATTGATTGAAACACCGCCGTTTGATTTTTTGTTCCTTTTTGTTCGGAAATAATAAAACCGTCTCCCCAAACTATTAACGGCGAACGTACACCGCCTTCGTAAAGCGTTCCTTTTGATCCGCGAAGCGGTTGGGACGAACCGGCTCCAATTTCGGGACCGTTATCACTCAGGAGAATAATCAAAGTATTTTTCCGTAACGAATCGCTTGCACGGATGTAATCAAACAACGGTGCAAGCTGCCGATCCAACTCCGTCAACACTCCATGATAACGTGCTTTTTTACTTCCGTCTCCCTGCAATTCCCGTGACGGAAAAAACGGCGAATGAACATCGTCCGTCCAAAGATTGATGTAAAAAGGTTTGTTTTTTTGTTCCGCTTTTTTAATAAATTCCAAAGCCCTGTTGACATAAGAACCCGTAACACAATTCCGGTTTACCCATTGAATTTCACCATGCCCCAATGTATCGGAACCGAGCGCATGTTTTTTCGGATTGGTTCCGTCAAAAGTGTTGAGCAACGGCAAAATGCGTGAGCCAAGTCCTTCAAAATTCGTCAGCGATTCGTCAAATCCGTATTCCGAAATCAAAGGCGCATCACCAACATCGCGTTGCCCGCCAAGATGCCACTTTCCAAAATGTCCCGTTGCGTAACCGTTTTTGTGAAGAAATCGCGCTAAAACCGGCGCCGAAGGATCAAGCCATTGCGCAACACCGCGTTCGTTGTTACGTTTTCGGTTGTCAAGATACGATGTAATCCGCCAACGTTGAGGGTATTGACCGGTTGTAATTCCGCAACGGGACGGCGAACAAAGCGGCGAACAAACATAAAATTGCGTAAACGAAATACCCTCCTGAGCAAGACGGTCAATATTTACCGTTTCAACCGCTTTATTGCCGAAACAGGAAAGATCGCTCCAACCCATATCGTCAATCAAAACAAGAACAATATTCGGACGCGCCGTTTCCTCCGCCGAAACAGAAACAGCAAATCCGCAACATAAAACCATCGCCCAAAAAATAATTACCGTACCCAATATCATTCTAATATTAAAACAAATTCTTTTCATTATTTACTCCGTTTTTTGTAGAAGGGGTTTATTAAAAGGGTTTTATTAAAAATTGTAATTGATTTAGTTTAGGCGTTTTATTGTCAAATTGACGAACGATTTATCAATTTCGATACCGATATATTTTCTGCTTCCGATTATTTTTGCGGCAACTCCTGTTGTTCCGGCACCATTGAAAGGGTCAAGAATCAGAGAACCTTCATTTGTGGAGGCTAAGATAATTCGTTTCAAAAGAGCAAGAGGTTTTTGTGTCGGATGTTTTCCGAAAGTCTTTTCAGCGGATGGAGCGGTGGGAATACTCCAAACACTGCGCATTTGTTTGTTAGAATTTTTCATTTTGTCCTCAATAAAAGTTCCGTTTTTCATAGTTTCATAATTAAAAATAGGCTTTGCTTTTTTGTTTTTCCTTGCCCAAAGCAGCGTTTCGTGACTGTGGGCAAATGCCGTACAAGTAAGATTCGGAGCGGCATTCGGCTTAAACCACACAATATCATTAATAATATGAAAATCTAATTTTTGTAAAAGAAAACCGCATTGATAAATATTGTGATTTGTTCCGCTAATCCAAATTGTTCCGTTCGGTTTCAATATTCTTTTACATTCCGTGATCCATTTTTCGTGGAACTTCAAATCTTCATTAAAACCTTTCGATTTATCCCATGTTCCTTTGTTTACGGAAACCATTTTTCCCGAATAACAGGTTACTCCTCCATTTGACAAATTGTAAGGCGGATCGGCAAAAATCATATCTGCGTAATCGTCGGGAAAACAACTCATAACTTCCAAACAATCTCCGTGATATAATGCCGTATTGTTTGTTTCGTATATCGG
>JAITQV010000544.1 GCA_031288765.1 Planctomycetaceae bacterium | reverse complement strand
TGCGTTAATTCGCGGTATTGAATCGGGAAAAAAAATGCAATCACTCAAAGGTGTTACCGGTTCCGGCAAAACATTCACAATGGCTAACGTTATTGCCCATTTCAATAAGCCGACTCTTGTAATGTCGCATAACAAAACACTTGCCGCTCAACTCTATTCCGAATTTAAAACATTCTTTCCAAACAACGCCGTTGCTTATTTTGTTTCCTATTACGATTATTATCAGCCCGAAGCGTATATCCCGCAACGCGATATTTATATCGAAAAAGACGCTTCAATCAACGAAGAAATTGATCGTCTCCGGCTTGCTGCAACAAGTTCTCTTGTAACACGCCGTGATACGATTATTGTTGCGAGTGTTTCGTGTATCTATGGTCTTGGTTCGCCGAAAGATTATAAAGAAATGATGGTTGCGCTGCGTGTCGGTGAAGAAATCCGGCGTAACAAAATGCTTGCACAGCTCATCGATATTCAATATGACCGGAACGACACCGCCTTTGAACGCGGACAATTCCGTGTTCGCGGCGATTCTGTTGAAATCTGGCCTTCGTATGAAGAGTTTGCGGTTCGTGTTGAATTTTGGGGCGATGAAATCGAACAAATTTCAATCATTAATCCGCTCACCGCCGAAACAATTCGCCGGCAAACGGAATTTTATATTTATCCCGCTAAACACTTCGTCATGCCGGAAGACCGGATTCAAGCCGCTGTTGAACGTATCGAAAAAGAATTATCGGAACGGTTAAAAGTTTTCAAAGAACAAGGCAAACTGCTTGAAGCGCAACGATTATCGGCAAGAACAAAGTATGATATTGAACTCATGCAGGAAATCGGATATTGCCCCGGTATCGAAAATTACAGTGCGCCGTTATCGGATCGTCCGCAAGGCAGTCCGCCGGAAACACTTTTTGATTTTTTTCCCGACGATTATTTGCTCTTTGTCGATGAATCGCATGTAACAATTCCGCAAATCCGGGCAATGTTTCACGGCGATCAAGCACGTAAAAAAAATCTGGTCGAACACGGATTCCGTTTGCCGAGTGCGTTGGATAATCGTCCGTTAAAGTTCGACGAATGGGTTGAACGAATCAATCAAGCCGTTTTCGTTTCGGCAACTCCGGGTCCCTACGAATCGGAACAATGTAAAAATCATCTTGTCGAGCAGGTGATTCGTCCGACAGGACTTCTTGATCCGGTTGTCGAAGTGGCTCCGGCATCAAAACAAATTCCTCATTTAATAGAACAAATAAAAGAACGAACCGCTTCCGGTGAACGTGTTCTTGTAACGGCATTGACCAAACGTCTTGCCGAAGATATTGCGGCGTATTTTGAGAAACAGAAAATCCGCTGCCAATGGCTGCACAGCGAACTGGACGCTTTTGAACGGGTTGAATTATTGCGTGATTTACGAAGCGGAAAATTCGATGTCTTGGTCGGAGTAAATTTGTTGCGAGAAGGTCTCGACTTGCCGGAAGTTTCTCTTGTTGCAATTCTTGATGCCGATAAGGAAGGTTTTTTACGGAGTGAAACATCTTTGATTCAGACAATCGGACGAAGCGCGCGAAACGTTAATGCCAAAGTAATTTTGTACGCCGATAAAGTTACGGAATCAATGCAAAAAGCAATTGACGAAACCGAACGCCGCCGCAAAAAACAGAAAGCGTACAATAAAGAACACGGAATTACGCCGGAAACGATTCGGAAAAATATCTCCAAAGGAATTGAAGAAGCCGTCGAATCTCACACAACCGCTTCCGCGGCTGCCGCTCTCGGACAAGACGAAGAATTATTTATTACGCGGGAATTGATTAACGAGTTGGAAAAGGAAATGTTGGAAACGGCGGATCGTCTGGAATTTGAACGTGCTGCGGTGATTCGTGACCGGATTGAAGAAATGAAAAAACACATTGGAAAAAATTCAAAGTTGATCGATTTCAAAAGAAAACCCGGTAACAAAAAACGCCGCAAAGGTCGTGAATTGCCGAAACCGGAACGATAAAACAATCGTAACTTTTCACAAAAATATATATAAGACAAGCAACCGGTTTCCAAACAGTTATTTACCGGACAAATGAAAACGCTGCAATTTAGTAACGATTGAGTACAATGATACATAAATTGACATATTTACTTAAATTTGAAATAAAATTTATTATTGGTTACGGTGTCATGTTCTATGCAAAATGATCTATTATTATCTCATTATATTGAATCGCTTCCGGTGTTGCCGTGCCGTCCGCAAACGGGACACAAAGGAACTTTCGGTACGGTTCTCGGTATTGGCGGGTCACGCGGTATGGCTGGAGCGGTTGCATTGGCGGGACGTAGCGGACTTGTTGCCGGAGCCGGTTTGGTACGGTTAGCGGTTCCCGATCCGATTCTTGAAACAGTCGCCGGATTTTACCCCGAACTGACAACTCTACCTTGTCCCGCCAATGAAAAAGGACAATTCTCACACACAGCCCTCGAATCACTCCTCGACCACATCACGTCTGTAACAGCAATTTTTCTTGGTCCCGGCTTGGGACGTTCCGGTGAAACGGATTTATTTGTTCCGTTATTACTTCGCCGTATTTTTTGTCCTGTTGTTGTCGATGCCGACGCACTCAACGCCCTGACATCGCCCGTAACAGAACATCTTGACCGGTTTTTTCAATCTCTTGATAACAAAAATATCATTCTAACTCCGCATTCGGGGGAATTTGCGAGGTTACGAAATCAGCCGACACCCAACGAAGATAATAAGGAATCGCAAATAAAACGAATCGCTGTTGCCAAAGATTTTGCCGGACAACACGGAGTTGTTTTGGTTTTGAAGGGGCATGAAACGATTATAACAAACGGTGAAACCGTAACATTGAACCCGACCGGCAACCCGGGAATGGCAACAGGAGGAAGCGGTGATGTGTTGACCGGTATTCTGGCGGCATTGCTTGCTCAGGGATTGACGCCGTTTGATGCGGCAAGAGTTGGTGTTTTTCTACACGGTTTGGCGGGCGATTTTGCCGCCGACCGGCTCGGCGAAGAATCTGTTACGGCAACCGCTATTATCGAATCTCTCCCTGAAGCATTTCAAACCTTCAAAAAATTATCTCGGTAACTGTCTATTTTTATTTTATCAACCGCGGAGAACAGTCCGCAGATGACGCAGATTTTTGCTAATATTCTTTTGTAATTGTCTATTTTAATTTTTAATATTGTTCACAACCAACCTTATTTTCAACCTGATTTTTCTAACAAAACAACCTTAGTAGCCATAATTCCTACAAAAAACAAACCTTATTACCTTATTTGTACAATTTGTATGTACACATTGTTGTATTATGATTTGGGCGGAACTGGAATAAGGTAATAAGGTTATTTGTTATTTTTCCTTGTGGCTACTAAGGTTGTTTTGTTTGAAAATAAGGTAAAAATAAGGTTAGGTGGAAACATTCCACTGATTAGAAACCATTAGGAAAAAAATCCGCTACAATATTGCCTTCTTTGAACTTCACGGAATATACGAAACATTGGGGTCAATGGATTCGCAATACCGCGCCATGAGATCGGCGGCATAATCAATATCGAGTAACGAAATAACTTCAACAGGCGTGTGCATATACCGGTTCGGAATACTTATTAGTGCCGCAGCAACACCGTTTCGATTAACCTGAATCGAACCGGCATCCGTTCCGGTGATTTTACCTTCCGCAATCATTTGTACCGGAATCTCATACTTTTTCGCAACATCCGCCAAATCATTGACGAGTTTGGTTGTCATATTGGGACCGCGGGTCAGAACGGGACCGCCGCCAAGTTTCACATCGCCGTTTTGTTTCTTTTCAACGGTGGGACAATCGGTTGCAAAAGTTACATCGGTTGCGATACCGATGTGCGGATCAATTCCAAACGCACTTGTTTTTGAACCGCGTAAACCGACTTCCTCTTGTACTGTCGAAACCGCAAAAACACCGACTTTCAGTTTTGCCGAATTGATTCGGCGCAAGGCTTCCATCACAACCCAAACACCGGCTTTATCGTCGGTTGCCGGTGCGGCGATGAGCTGGTTGAACATCTCCCGATACTCCAACTCAACCGTTACAGGATCGCCGACATGAACATGTTGTTCGGCTTCATTTTTATCCTTTGCCCCGATATCAATCCAAATATCTTTGATTTTCGGAACTTTTTTTCGGTCTTCGTCGTCCATCAGATGAATGGGTTTTTTTCCGATTACCCCAACAACAGGACCTTGAGCCGTCCAAATTTTAACACGGACACCCACCAGATTTTGAATGTCCCATCCGCCGACTGTTAAAATGTACAGATAACCCTGTTCGTCAATATAATTAACGATCAGACCGATTTGATCGCAATGACCCGCCAACATAACCCGAAGCGGAGCATCGGGATTTCGTACCGCAATAACGTTGCCGTGAATATCCGTACGAATTGAATCGGCAAACGGTTGGGCGTAATCACGGACAAGCTGTTGAACCGGTTCCTCAAAACCGCTCGTGCTTGGTGTTGTCAAAATATTCTTCAAAAAATCTTTGGCTTGAAGGTTCATAAAGTTAAATGTTTGTTAAAGGGATAGTTGCTAAAAAATACCGCAAAAAAATTCTTAACACAAATCAACCGCAATTAAATGATTGCCGGAAGTATTGTACGATTGTATGGCAATGAATGCCAAGTGAAAAGGAATTATACCGGATAAGTGTATCTCTTTCAATACGGAACAACACCGAATCCGATTATCATTGCCGGTTCTTGATGAGTGTGTTGTTTCGCCGGCGTAATCTAATGCATACGGTTAAGAAAGTGTCGTCCCTTCGATTCCTACACGAAAACACGGATTACGTCTAAATGCAACTTTTTAACCTTCTTGAGATGAAAACGCACAGACGGTAGAACTTCTCCATGTTCGCGGGCATGTTCCGCAAAACGTGAAATCGTAAAATCAACAGAAACTAGTTACGGTTAAAAATAGTTTTTGTCTCTTTGGGGTGATTGAGTTGACGGTTTGGAGTGTATCTTGTTTGGAAACAATTGTGTTGTTGATCCTCTTGACATGGTACTACGGATTTGTAAACTTAAAACTGTTACTCATTTCGGCGTTTTTTTGCCCTATCAATTTCCCCGTTCCGCGAACTACCTATGAATGACAAGAAATATTTTTATATTAATGCCGTTGGTGAAAAAGTCGGTCCTATTTCGTTTGTAGCGTTAAAATCGTTGGCAAGAGCCAATATTCTAACACCTTCAGCAACAATCATCTCCGAAGACGGTCAGAAAATAAACAAAGCCGGTACAATTCAAGGACTTTTTGATGCTGCAACAACGGAACATTCGTTGACACCGCTCCCTAATTCACAAACACGTCCTCTGGTTTCGTCAAAACCAACACGGCGGCACCAAGCACCACCAGTTCCAACAATGCCGTTGGCTCCGCCCACACCGTTTGAATCTGCGGTTCCACTTCCCATTACCCTGAAATCCGTCGGTGAAACCATCGTAAAACCAACAAATTCTTCGTGGAAAGATAATTTAATTGTTTGGTTGATTATCGGATTTTGTTTCCTTTTTCTGTTCAGTTCTGTTTTAGTCGGCATCACTTGGCACGTAGCCTCCCAACAATTGATCAAACAGCAAGAACCAATTCGTCCCGAAACCGATAATAAAACAGCAAATTCCGTTTCAAACGACCCCGAAATAATCCCCATAAAAAAATCGTCCACCGAAGAAATTGTTGCGAAAACGGAAAAATCCATCGCTTTGATTAACAGTCCGTTCTGTTGTGGAACAGGTTTTGTGATTGCACCGGGTGTTATTGCGACAAACAGCCACATTATTGCTTCGGAACGAATCCACTCTCTCGAAATTGTTTTTCCTTCTGCGGAAGAAGGTTTGCGCGGTCCCTTTCAACCTCGTCTTCTTTATGAAGATACGATTCGCGATATTGCCTTACTGCAAATTGATGCTATTGCGGTTCAGGCACTTTCTATTGTCAAAGATTACCAATTTCGCCGTGCACAAAAAGTGATTACAATAGGAAATTCGGGACGTGGTGATGGAGTGATTCTGGAAAATGCGGTTAGTGTCGGGATTCTCAGCACGCAAACGGAAGTGGAAGGTTTACTGTTTTATCAACTCAATATTACAATCAACTCCGGCAATTCCGGTAGTCCCGTTCTGGATGAAGACGGCAAGGTCATTGGAATGGTAACACTAAAAGCGGCAAATTCTCCGTCCATCGCTTACTGTATTCCTGCCAAAGCGGTAGAACTGGCGTTTGAACTTGCCCAAAACCTCACGGAAGAAGAAAAAGAAAAAATAAATGCCAAACATCTTGCTATTGTTGGTTTTCATCGGGGATTGAACAATGTTGCCAATGAATCCGTGTTTGACGATCCGTTGTCATCCCAAAACACCAACTCCAACTCAACGGAAAACGCAAATTCACGTCAAACTCCCAACAAAGACACGGTGTTTACCGAATCCGGTCAGGCGTGGAATCATAGCGAAACATGGTGGAGCCAATCTCCGCCGCAAATATCCGGCACGGAAACTTCAAGGCAACAGCCTCCGCCGGAACAACAGGAAAATTTCAATCGGGAACAACGTTATAAAGAGATTTTGGCAAAAAAAGTATGGACATTTAATGGAGTTCCGATTTATGGCAGGATTGTTGGGTTTCGTGACGGAATTGTTCGGCTTCGTCTTGAAGGAACGACCAACCGGACAATCGAACGATATGCCCATTTATTTTCTCCGGACGATATCAATGATATTTTGTTTTATGCACGGTACAACGGTATTCCAACCGGTAATCTGGGAAAAGAGTGAAGTGTTTATAAAAAAGTGTTTATAAAATAGTCTCCCAAACCTGTTCAAACGCCGAAAACATAGCAAAAACGCCTTATTTTGTGATTATTTTGTAATTATTCAGTCCTTATTATACAGTATTATACAGTGAATTCCCTCAAAATATCGAAAAATGGAGAACTCCAAACGTTAATTGGAGAACTCCAAATGCCAATTGGAGAACTCCAAATGCCAATTGGAGAACTCCAAACGACAATTGGAGAACTCCAAATACCGATTGGAGAACTCCAAACGCCAATTGGAGAACTCCAAATGCCAATTGGAGAACTCCAAACGTCAATTGGAGAACTCCAATTACCAATTGGAGAACTCCATTTTCCGCATTTTGCCCGTCTGAATGCTGCAAAAAGATGCAAATTTACCCAAAATCGCTGCAAAATGAAACATTCGGCTGAATAATTACAATAGGCGAATGATTACCTATCTGTGATTGCCTATCTGACTGAATAGATATCTGTTAATTCTTTTGGCAGCCGGAAC
>JAITQV010000467.1 GCA_031288765.1 Planctomycetaceae bacterium | reverse complement strand
GTAATTTTTTGAATAAAACAAACCGATGCCGATAAATTTTGAACAAAAAGAAATCTGGTTTATCACCGGATCACAACTCCTTTACGGCGATGAAACAATTCGGGAAGTAAACCGCCATTCGTCCTTTATTGTTGACGGGTTGAACCAATCGGGAATATTACCGTTGAAGATTGTTTATCAGGGAACCGTTCTTTCGGCAACGGAAATTTCGGAGAAATTCCGCACGGCAAATAAATCATCAACTTGCGCCGGAATCATTGTCTGGATGCATACGTTTTCGCCCGCTAAAATGTGGATTGGCGGATTGAAGTCGTTGCAAAAACCGCTTCTGCACCTCCACACGCAGTTCCAACGTGAAATTCCTTGGCGGGAAATTGATATGGATTACATGAATCTTAATCAAAGCGCGCACGGCGACCGTGAATTTGGTTACATGACAAGCCGGATGCGGAAAGCACGTAAAGTTGTTGCCGGATATTGGGAAAATATTGATGTTCGGGAACGAATTGCTGTTTGGATGCGGGTTTGTTTTGCTTGGGAGGACGCTCAAAAAATGAAAATTCTCCGCTTCGGCGATAATATGAATAATGTTGCCGTAACAGACGGAGATAAAATTGAAGCGGAATTGAAATTCGGTTATCATATTGATTATTGTCCGGTCGGCGATCTTGCCGAAATTGTTGATACGGTTACGGAGCAGGAAATCAATCATTTGGTTGAGGAATACGAATCGCTTTATACTTTTTCCGCCGAAGCCGGAAAATCAGGGACAAAACATCAACAAGTCCGTGAAGCCGCACGAATTGAAATAGCGTTACGGCGGATTTTGAAGCAGAAAGAAGCCTCTGCGTTCACGACCAATTTTGATGCGTTACACGGTTTGAACCAATTACCGGGTCTTGCTTCGCAACGTCTTATGAATGAGGGTTACGGTTTTGGAGCGGAGGGAGATTGGAAAACGGCGGCGCTGGTTAGGACGATGAAAGTTATGTCGTCCGGTTTATCGGGAGGCACTTCGTTTCTTGAGGATTATGTTTATCATTTCAAGGGAGAGGGTGCTGTTTTGCAGGCTCACATGTTGGAGATTTGTCCTTCCATTGCCGCACAAAAACCGCGTCTGGAAGTTCATCCGCTTGGTATCGGCGGCAAAGCCGATCCGGCAAGACTTGTGTTTACCGCGCATGAAGGTTACGGTGTTGCTGTAACAGTAGTGGATATGGGCAACCGTTTCCGAATGATTTTGAACGAAGCGGATTGTGTGTTACCGGAAGCCGATTTGCCCAAACTTCCTGTTGCGCGGGCATTTTGGATACCGCGTCCCAATCTGACTGTGTCTGCTGAAGCATGGATTTTAGCCGGCGGGACACATCACACATCTTTTTCGTTTGCATTAACTCCCGAATATTTTGACGATTATGCCGAAATCGCCGACATGGAACTTCTCAAAATCGGCAACGCAACAACTACTGAAATGTTCAAAAAGGAACTTCGTTTTAACGAAGTCTATTATCTATTAAACCGTGCCGTACAATCTTAGTTGAGGGCGGATAGTTGATAGCGGGTATCTATTCCGTCCTTTGTTGAGCAATTGCCCGTTAGGGCAAGCATATCAATAGAAAAAATGTCCGACGTAACCCCCATCTTTTGTTTTTATTGATATGAATCTCCTACGGAGATTTATTGATTTGTTGGTCATTGATTTTCTATTGATAGGAATTTCCTACGGAAATCAGAATACCGTTGATGCATTTCCGTAGGAACTCAGAGAACACAACCGGCAAGGTTACAGGGTTCGCCTTGCCGGAAAACATGAAGAAATACAAAACAAAATTACCCCACCCCCCAATAATAAAACGCCGTCACGTCATATTAAATAAGTCGGCATATTTTTCCGGTTTGAAGATTTCGAACATTATTTCGAGCAGATATTCTTTTCCGCCGGTTTTGCGCAGTTCTTTGACGGTTAATTCGATTTGTAGTTGGCTTTTGTACAAAGCGAGAGCGTGGAGGCGTTGTTCGGTCAGCGAGCCGGAAACCCGAACCAGAATATTCGGCGGCTTGATAAAATCACTGTAAGTCGCATATTCGTATAAAAACGGAATTGTGTCAATAACCTCGCCCAACTCGGGCCAAATTCCGCCCTGTGCGTGAAAAACACTGATAACCGTTTCATGATGTACGACTTTGTGGTCGGGGTGTAAATCGAGCCGGTTTGGGATAAAAACCCGAGTTGGTTTTGTTTGCCGTAACAGCCAAGTCAACGTGTTTTGCAAACCTGTGGCTCCGGCGATGGAATTGGAATCCGGCGGATTGGGGGCAAAACGCCGCCCCATATTTTGCAACAAACTTCCGTCGTCATAATCGAACAAATAAAGATTTTCCGGCGGCAATCCGAGAGCGGCAAAGGATGCTTGAGTTTCTTCGCGGCGAACTTGAGCAATAACCGGGCGTTGTTCATGCGTACAATATCCCATGCGCCCGTTTGAAATTACTGCTGCAAAAACTTTGATCTTTTTTTGCAGAGCCGCGAGGAAGGTTAAACCGGCTCCGATTACAATATCATCATCGTGGGGGGCGATAAAAAGCCAGACTTCTTTTTCGTTTTGCCAATTACTAAAGATGTCTGCCGGATTATTACAAGAAACCGTTCCGATTTTTTCATCTTCGTAACGGCGGGCGAATTGAATTGTCATTATTTATAATCTCCAATTGGTTGTGAAGGATTCTGAAAAAACAATTTTGAGTTATTTTGCGGAAAGCGGGCGGAAAACCCTAAATCGGTAACGTAGAGCAACACCCTTTGAATAAGATACCAATAAATTTAATAAATTCAAGTCCCGAAGGTGGGCAGGATTTTTTGCCGTGCGATGAATAATATTCACCGATTTAAGTGTTAAATGCCGGAGCGAACATTTGCCGAACTCTTGAATTGTTAATCCAAAGATCGGTGAACATTTGCCTACCTTTTGGATTGTTAATCAAGAGGTAGGTAACCCTTCGCCGAAGGGCTTTCACCCATGGTTGCGTCGGCGTTAGCCGATTTATCATCCTATGCCCTGCAAGGGCAATATAAACCAGCCCGCCGCAACACGGCGGGTTAACGTCCCCACACCATAACCTCGCCCTGAAAGGGCAATATTAGTTGATAGTTGATAGTTGATAGTGTCGCAAGCGGAATTATTGCCGCAACGGTATTAAAACTGAATCTTAACCCCGCTAGGGGTGTGATGTGCATAACCGTAGGTGGAGCGAAGCGCA
>JAITQV010000452.1 GCA_031288765.1 Planctomycetaceae bacterium | reverse complement strand
TATTGATTTAGCGGTTTGTCCCGAAAATAGGGCTGAAAGCCTGAGTTTCGGGCAGATGACTGAATAGATAAGGAATTCACAAGGTAGGCAATCGTTGGGTGAAAGCCCTTCGCCGAACGGTTGCTTGCCGATAGGCAATCGAAACAACCAACATAACATAAATTCATTGTCGGCTAACACCGATGTAATCGCTCGGCGAGCGATTGCCTACCTTGCGAATTGTTAATCGCAAGACAGGCGAATGATTGCTTTCAAGTCCCGCAAGAGACGAGATGTGCATAACCGTAGGCAGAGCAAAACGCAACCTATGGATCGGAAGCCCCAACATCATAAAGTCCCGAAGGGACGGCATAAGCCAGCCCGCCGCAACGCGGCGGGTTAACGTCCATAAACAACTATCAACTAATATGTCGCCCTTTCAGGGCTTGAGTTTGTTATGGTATCCTGTTCGGAGGGCGTTGCCCTACGCTAGGATATTAAGGGCTTTCAGCCCTATTGTCGGAACAAACGACTAAATAAAAACCTGTATCTACTCAGTGGAATGTTTCCACAGATAGATACGATTTGTTTTTTAACGCGGAACACGCTGAAATTTCTCGGAATAACACGGAAGTTATCGTTCTGCGTCTTTTCGCGTACTTTTCTGTGTTTTCCGCGTTAAAAAAATATTCCATTGAATAATTACAAAAACCTTATTTATTAATTTTGGCGGTTCCGGTCAGACCGCGAAGAGTTAATTCCTGCTGAAAATGATAACGGTTCGTTGTCCGTAACACCAATGTCGTTTGCGAAGTCCGTCCGTTAGGAAAAAAAAGAATAGGAGAAGACCAATGATCAACAGAAATAGGTTGCGGTAATTGCCCGTTTTCATTGACGCCATTTTCATTAGCGCCGTTTATATTGGCGATTGCTGCCGTTTCCGGTTGTTTGTAACCAAACACAATAGAGTTCGGCAACACTTTTTGGTAAATCCGATCAAAATCGGCGGTATTTTCCAATCCTAATAAAGTTGATTCCGCCGAAGCAGACGGCGATTCCTGTAAAAGTTCCGAACCAACAGCAATTGCGTGGGAATTTTCACGGCTTTGTTCCCGCTGATCAAATAAGTCTTTGGGCAAAATCTCAAAAACAGGACTATCATATTGATAGCGAAACACAACGGCTTTACCGGTTTTGATGGCTTCAAGGCGTGTTTTGTAAAGAATATTCTGAAGATATTGAGTGGTGCTTTTCAATTGATTTTGAGCATGCAGGCGTCTGAATCCCGAAAAACCAAGACTAAATATGACCACTATTAACCCAAGAACAATCAAAAGTTCCAGCAAAGTCAAACCGGTGCGGCGGTAATTATTAAGATTAGTTTTCTTCATATTCTTCGTGTTCTTCATAATGTTCCTCAAGTTCTTTGAGTTGCAGGATGGCTTTGCGTGCCCTGCCAAGAAATAAATCTTTTTTCTCATCTTGTTCAAGCCACATCGGCGGTCCGAAAATAACACGGGAAAGCATCGGAACCGGAAGCGTTTTCCCACGCGGCAAAATTCCATTCATATTGTTCAAATAAACCGGAATCAGTTCCAAATCCGGACGTTTTTTGCAAAGATGATAAAGCCCGCTCTTAAATTCACCGAGCTGCCCGTCCGCAGAACGCCCGCCTTCGGGAAACAAAATCAAAGAATATTCGTCTTTCATCTCGTCCATCATCACTTTGATCGGCGTATTTTTCAGGCTGACATTTTCACGTTCAATCAACACGGCATTGAGTAATTTCCGCGAAATATAACGCCGAACCACTCCGGCATCCCAATAATCCTGCGCGGCAACCATTCGGGTTTTTTCGCGAATCCGGTGCGGCAACGCCGCCCATATCACCAAAGCATCAAGATGACTCGTATGATTGGCAAAATAAACCCGCTGGCATAAATCCGGCTGCGATTCATACCAAAGAACCGTTGCCCCGCTCAACAAACGCGCAGTAAAAATTAAAGAGTTTTTAGCAAATTTATTAAAAAAATTCATTGTCGGCAATCAGGACGAATTTGAGATCAGTAAAAGGCGTTCAATATAAAGGAAATTACCGGAAACAACCGGATTTCCGGCTAAAATCATTCAAAACAACCGGTTATAGTTCGGAGTTGGCGGTGGAAATCGGGTGAAATTGCCCATTGTAATACCGTATAATCGGGAACATGTTAAAAGAAAAAGATAAAACATTTTAAATTAAATGCTACTGCCCCCTTGTTGTATTGGGATATTTGTGTAGGATATTGGCGTTGTTGAGATCGTAGCTCAGTTGGTAGAGCAACGGACTTTTAATCCGTAGGTCTCGGGTTCGAGCCCCGACGATCTCAATGTGAAAACAAAGAATAATAAAGAATAATTTAGACTCCTTTTATTCATCGTCCGCCTCACAAATCACCGTTCTCTCTTTTCTACATGAGAGGACGGATTTTTTTTTGCCGTCTCTCAAAATTTGTAATATTTCAACGGTTTTTATGTAGGAAATTGCCCGAAAATCACTGCCTGCTTGCGATGAAAAATTCCAAAATATCGAAAAATGGAGAACTCCAACGACCAATTGGAGAACTCCAAACGCTAATTGGAGAACTCCAAATGCTAATTGGAGAACTCCAAACGTCAATTGGAGAACTCCAAACGCTAATTGGAGAACTCCAACGACCAATTGGAGAACTCCAAACGTCAATTGGAGAACTCCAAATGCTAATTGGAGAACTCCAAACGCTAATTGGAGAACTCCAAACGCCAATTGGAGAACTCCAAATGCTAATTGGAGAACTCCAAATACCAATTGGAGAACTCCAAACGCCAATTGGAGAACTCCATTTCCCGCATTTTGCACGTCCAAACGCTTCAAAAAAATACAAATTCGCCAAAAATTGCCGCAAAATAATACAATTCGGTCAAATTTTCCATTCTATTCAACCATTTGTTTTCAAATTAACATTGAGTGCAATTCGGCTAACGCCAACGTAATCGCTCGGCGAGGGGCTTTCACCCAACGGTTGCCTACATTTTGTTGTAATTGTCTATTTATTAACCACAGAATACACGGAACACACGGAAATTAGTAAATTGGTAAGATCACAAGTTCATTTTTTGAGGATACAAAATGAATACAATAACAAAAAAACATTTTTGCGTCCTAATTCTTTATAAAAAAACCAACCTTGACGTTGTATATAAACATTATTACTATTACAATTTCCGTGTATTTCGTGTATTCAGCGGTTAATAAATAGACAATTACCTTTTGTCGGCAAACTTCCGTAAGTTGCGCTGTATTTCATCGCCTGTTATGCACATTCCACTCTGCGAGCTTAGGAAATAATGTTATGCTTATGAGTTTTTCAACAATTCCGCTCGTCCAGCCCCAACGCTCCGTAATTCCTTGGTGGAAACGGTTCGGAACGTTTTGTTACCGCCTTTGGGACGATTT
>JAITQV010000439.1 GCA_031288765.1 Planctomycetaceae bacterium | reverse complement strand
GCGTCATTGACTAATTCCGCAGTTACAGGTTTTGTATAATCGGACTGCAGTATTTCAACGATTACATCACGTGCAATTGCATTAACAAGCCAAGGTTGTCCTTGCGTCTGATCCCATACTAATTCGATTGCGTTTTCTTCAAATAGTTGTCCTGTTTCGGCGGTGTGTTGATGATAAAGTTGAATAATTTCTTCTTTGGTGAAATTTTTCAAGGTCAAAGATTCGGCAATAACATTGAAGGGACTTGCACTGCCGAGCGTTTCGCTGTCGGGACGAATTTTTGCCTTGAAATCACGAATATTACGCATGCCCACCAACCCTATTGAATGGACAAACGGAGAAATACTGCGGTTGTTATAACCATTACGTAATTGACGCAAAAAAGAAATCAATGTATTCTCACTAAGACAATCCGCTTCATCAAAAAATATTACTAACGGCTTATCAAGATGTTTGACCAAATCTTTCAAAAACAAGGTCAAAAGCACCAAGGGTCTGTTTTGTTTATCACGTTCGTAATTTTCATTATAAATGAATGGTATGGACGATTCCTGCAAAGCGACAACAAGAGAATCCAAAATAACCGGTATTCCTTTTTCCGCTTCGGCGACATTTTGTACAAATTCCAGCGAACAATACAACGCATAATATTCTCCGGCGGTATTAAGCCGTTTGGTAAGGTCTTGCAAATAGGTTGTTTTACCGCTTTGCCGAGCCGCATGAATCACGAAGTATTGTTCTTCATCGATCAATTGTTCAACACCTTGTAAACGTGTTGCGGCATCGATCATGTAATGTTTTACCGTGTTACAGGGACCTGCAATATTGAAGCGTTTCATAATTACGATCTTTCATTTTCGGTTAATTATTTATTATTATTTTTTATTAGGAGCAGAGCGACGCAGATTAGTTGGGCAATCAGCGACAGCAGCCAGAAAAATCCGAGCCCCAACGCCAACCAATCCAGAATTGCCGCCGCAGTCAAATCTCCAAACAACACAAAAAAACGCCCAAACGTAAACAAAAAAACCATGCCCACCGGTAATAAAATAATCGGTACCAACAACCATTGAATTGTTTGCCGGTTTGCGAATATTTCCATCGGCGAAGGAAATTCTTTCATATACGGAAACCTTTCCTAATAGAGATTTTGTTGTTTTGTTAATTCTTTTGTTTGGTATTTTAACATTTTTCGGAAGAATTTGATTATCGGCGGGGTTGGAAATTCTTATTTTTTACGGAGTTGTTTTTGAATTTTCGTGATGTTGAACGGCGGCGGCGATAAAACCGTCGAATAGGGGATGCGGTTTTGTGGGTTGCGATTTAAATTCGGGGTGATATTGAACGCCGACAAACCAGGGGTGGTTTGGCAGTTCGACAACTTCCACCAATTTTCCATCGGGGCTTGTTCCGGCGATCAGCAATCCGTTATTTTGGAGCAGTTCGCGGTAATCATTGTTGAATTCGAATCGGTGCCGGTGGCGTTCCGAGATATTTTTATTGCCGTAACACCCGAATGTCCGGCTTGCCGAAGTCAGGACAGTCGGCTGCGCGCCCAGCCTCATTGTTCCGCCTTTATCCGTGATATTCCGTTGTGCGTCCATGAGCGTAATCACCGGATGGGGGGAGGCGGGGTCAAATTCTGTGGAGTTTGCTTTTGGGAGACCGGTTACATTTCGTGCAAATTCGATGACGGCGCATTGCATTCCGAGACAGATTCCGAAGAAGGGGATATTTTGTTCTCTTGCGAGTTGTACGGCGTCGATTTTTCCTTCCACGCCTCGGTCGCCGAACCCGCCGGGAACCAAAATTCCATTGACATCATTGAGTCGTTTTAGGTCGAGTTCATCGCTTGGGATTCCGCGAACCCGCACTTTCACACGGTTTTTAATACCTGCATGGTCGAGGGATTCGTAAATTGATTTGTAGGCGTCTTTATGTTTGGCGTATTTACCGACAACGGCGACGGTAACTTCGCAGCGGGGGTGTTGCAGTCTGTCCAGAATATCGAACCATGCGGTCAGGTCCGGCGGGTTGCGGTATTCGAGGTTGCGCCAGAAAAACTCGATCACTCTTTGGTCAAGACCGTGCTGCTGCAAGGTAATCGGAACTTCATAAATGGAGAAATCGGCGTCTTTTTCTTCGATCACATTCCGGCTTTCCAGATTACAAAACAGGGCGATTTTATCTCGTTCGATATTTGTGATGGGGTATTCTGTGCGGCAGACTAAGATATCCGGTTGGATACCGATTTGGTGTAAGCGGCTTACGGAATGTTGGGTGGGTTTGGTTTTGAGTTCGCCGGACGATTTGAGATAGGGGATGAGTGTGAGGTGGAGGAACAGGCAATTTTCGCGTCCGGCGTCCAATGCGAATTGCCGGATTGCTTCGAGAAAGGGCAGGCTTTCGATATCACCGACGGTGCCTCCGATTTCGGTTAAAACGACATCGACATAGCGGTTTCGGAGGCTTCGGATGGCGTGTTTAATTTCGTTGGTGATATGGGGGACGACTTGCACGGTTTTTCCGAGGTATTTTCCTTTTCTTTCACGCCGCAAGACGTTGCGGTAGATTTTTCCGGTAGTCCAGCTGCTGTTTTTTGAGAGGAAACCGCTGGTGAAGCGTTCGTAATGTCCTAAATCGAGGTCGGTTTCGGCTCCGTCGTCGAGGACATAGACTTCGCCGTGTTGGTAAGGGCTCATGGTACCCGGGTCGATATTTAGGTAGGGGTCAAGTTTTTGCATTCGGATGGACAAACCTCTTGCTTCGAGGAGCATACCGAGTGACGCTGCGGTAAGACCTTTGCCGAGCGAACTGACAACACCGCCGGTTATAAAAATATGTTTTGTCGCGAATTTTTTCAGGGAAAACGGCATGATATTTTATGATTTTTTGGGGGGAAGAGTTGAAGAAGGCGGGGCATTGGCGGGATTACGGAATATATTATGGGCTTAAAACGATTTATTTGCAAGAGACGGATTCTATTTGGGATTCACAAACGGGATATTAAAGACCGGAAAATGGGTATTGAGGACAAAAAATCAATTATTTTCAAAACATTGCCGGTTTTTCCTAAATATCCCAACCGTCCTTTTTGCTCTTTAAATGAAATTCTGACCTCTGTTTGCACTATTCTGTCTTAAAAATGGAACCATTCGGAGTACCAAATGAACTATTCTGCCCTAAAAATAAATTATTCTGCTCTAAAAATAAATTATTCTATCTCCAAAATGATCTGTTCTGTCCCCAAAATGAACTATTCTGTCCCCAGAATGATCTGTTCTGTCCCCAGAATGATCTATTCTGTCTTAAAACTATTCTGTTCTACCCTAAAAATGTTCCATTTCGGTGTCAAAACATTCCTTCCGGCGTCAGA
>JAITQV010000274.1 GCA_031288765.1 Planctomycetaceae bacterium | reverse complement strand
AAAGAACTCGAACCGTTTATTTTGAGTACCAAAAAACCGTTGGAAATTGCTGTTGAGAGTGAACCGAAAGATGTTGTCGAAGCCGGAGCATTGCTTGACGATCAGGGAAATTACCGGATTATTGTGATTGGAACCAAAGGGAAAGCCAAAGGCGTTTTCACATTACCGGAAAACTTAACGAAACTGAAAAACGAACCGCTTCGCTCAAAATTCGGGAAAACCAAACCGCTTGGCAATGGAAAATACGAATTTATTACAGAAAGTGTTGATTCCGACATTTTGTATTAAAAACAATTTCAATTATACTGCACAAGGTTAAGAAACAGGTATTTGGGCAATTGTTTACGGTTATCCAATATACGGTTGGTTTTTTGGGGAAATTATTTACTGCTGAAGTGGTTTCATAAGAAAAATTAGATGGAAAATATAGTTTGTCCTCGTCATTGTCCAACAAATCACTGAATAGATACAATGTAAGAATTTCGCCGGATATTACCATCGCGAACCAAGACTCGGTGTGTAAGGCCAATAAGCAGTCGGACGCTTCTTTTTGCTGTTCCCAAAAGAATATGTCAAACCAACACAAAACGCAATATTGTTTTGTGTCTTCGTAATTCCGGTCGAAAAAATAACATTGTCCAATAAATCCGCCTGTATCGCAAGATTTTCATTCCACCAATAACGTAACCCAATACCAAACGGCATCGCTACCGTATTTTCGTTTCTCTTTTTACCAAACGTATCAATAAACGATTCTCGAGTAAATCCCAGTCCGTATTTGAAAAAAGGCCGCCATTTGGCATTGCCAAGCGGATAATAATGAACCGCAACATCAAGAGTTGATAACCGGTTGTTCCGTGTTGTCAGCGCCGGAACCGCCCCCTGAGGTTGTGAAGAAGTGTACCAATTTCTGTACGCCTCTCGCCCGGCTTCGGTCTCCATAATATCAATAGACGCAAAATAAAGCCGACTCTCCAACCCCCAATATTCGTTCAAATTATAACCGAAAATTAACCCGCCGCTTCCGCCGTTTTTCTGATCAATCAAACCGGAAACTAATTGCGAACCGGAAATCCAACCGCAAAAACCTCCAAAATAATACGGATGATCCAGCCAACTGCGGTTAAGAAGCGGTTGACCAACTCCGCGATGCGGTCCGCCCGGCGTACTAAAAGGACTCAACATTTTCATTCCCGAATATATTGTTTCACCAAGCGGCGATGAAACTTGAATCGGCATTAACTGTTTCATTGTCCATTGTGATTCGGGACTTTTTTCCGTACCGGAATCTTTCTTTTTATTTGCTTCCGTTTCGTTTTTTTCCTCTCTTTCCTGTTCGCGCTGACGTAACATCATTTCCTGAAGAAGCAATGCCTGATATAATGAGTTCTGTTGATCCGGTATTCCGTTACCGGTAACTTGCTGCCCCGACATCTCATTAGGATTGTACATTCCCCAACTGCCTTGTCCGTAATAACCATAATAACTATTAGGCGCTGTTGCCAAATCATTGTAATAAGTATAAGGGTTATAAGGATTAACGTATGACTGACCAATGTTTGGAGTATAATAACCCAAACCATTAACCCCATAAAAGTTTTCGCTGTTCCCCGTCAAATTTGAGGGAATCATTTCCTGTGAAGATAAATAAGTGTAAGAATTATTGAACAAAGGGCTTGTATTCGGGTTTGTTTCAATGTTAGAATAGGGAGTTACAGGAGTATTCGGATAACCCGGCGGTTGGTTAGGTACCGTACTGACACCAAAACCGTTAAAAATTCCCGACTGATTGTACGATATTACCGGAGCGGTTGGTGATTGCGGGGACGATGAAAAATGTAAATTGTTCGATGTTGGCGGCGGAGAACCAACTCCCCAATCAGATAAAGTCATTTCGCTTCCGGTTACAGAACCGGAGGTTACAGGACTGGGATTGTCCCAAATATTTTGGCTTTGCGGAACATTTGCTCCTGATACCTGACGTATTTTTGACGATTCAACACTTGTGGAAGACGGAACGGAGGAAGGAATCGTGTCGTCAGTAAACCGAGATCGTTTGGTAAATTGATTTTCCGGTTCACGCTGAGGATTGTTAAATTGTTTTTCCAACGGGTTTTGGAGCATCGTGTTTTGTGAAGAACGGTTACGGTCTGCACCAAAGGAAAAAACAACCACGAAAATAATAATCCCCAAAAAACAAAACAGTCGGCGCACAATATTAACCGGAATAAAGCGAAACACGCTTTTTAAATGTATATTTTTGATGCGGTTACGGCGCATTCCAGATTACGAAGGAACAATTAACAACCGGACTTTCTAAAAAAACGGAACGAATTATGCGGAATAATTCTTATTGTGTCAATAGGAATTATTAACATTAGACAACAGAGATTAACCACTAACCCATTTAACTCATTTATGGCTAAAAAACTCAATTATCTTGGAATTCTTCAGCGGAAGGCGCTTCTAAGTACGTCGCAAATTGCCGAAGCTCAGGAAATGGCAAAATCGACCGATATTCGGGTTCGGGATGCGATTGTCCGGCTCGGTTATGCCAGTAGTGAAGAGGTAACCAAAGCAATTGCCGAAGAATACGGCAGGGAATATATTGATTTGACCGGAGTTGTGATTCCTCCGGCTATCGTCGAACTCGTTCCTGAATCGGTTGCGCGGGAAAACGGTCTTTTGCCGTATCAGGTTGAGGGTGATACACTTCGGGTTATTATGAGTGATCCGAATGATGTTGAAACTCTCGATAAACTCCGATTCATCTTAAACCGTCCTATTGAACCGATTTTGGCATCGAAAGAACTGATTCAGGAAGCGGTAAATAGACATTATACACAAAATATCGGCGAAAGTGCCGACTCGTTAATTCAGGAAATGACCGACACGGAAATCGATTTTACCGAAACTACCGGTTTGGGAAGCGACATTTCCAGTGTTGCAGACAGCGATGCTCCGATTGTGCGGTTGAGCAACCTGATTATTGAAGAAGCGGTTCAACTTCGTGCTTCGGACATTCATATTGAACCTTTCGAAGATCGTGTTCGTGTTCGGTATCGGATTGACGGAATTTTGGTAGAACGCGATACAATTCCAAAACGGTTACAAGGTTCGGTATTGTCACGGTTTAAGATTCTCGCCAGGCTGGATATTGCCGAACGTCGGCGAACACAGGATGGTCGAATTAAACTTTCCATTTTAGATAAAGAATTAGACCTTCGTGTTAGTGTGGTTCCGACAAACCACGGTCAATCCATTGTTATGCGAATTTTGGATAAAGATAATATCCGTGTGAGTTTACAACAACTCGGATTTGCAGAATCGGACTTTAAAAAATTCGGTTCTTTAATTCGCCGCCCCAATGGAATTATCCTTGTAACCGGTCCAACCGGTTCCGGTAAAACAACATCTCTTTACGCTGCCTTAAATGACTTGAACACTCCAACCCGAAAAATTATCACAGCGGAAGACCCTGTTGAATATTATCTTCCCGGTATCAATCAGGTTGAAATTAAACATTCTATCGGTCTTGATTTTGCCCGTGTGATTCGGGCGATGTTGCGTCAGGCTCCCAATATTATTCTTGTTGGAGAAATGCGTGACCTCGAAACAGCACAGATGGGAATTCAGGCGTCACTAACTGGACACTTAGTCTTTAGTACACTCCATACGAACGATGCGCCCGGTGCTATTACACGTCTAATTGATATGGGAGTTCCGCCTTATTTGGTTTCCAGCTCGGTTATCGGCATCATGGCACAACGCCTTGTCCGAACAATTTGTACAAAGTGCAAGAAACCTTACGTTCCTTCTGAACTTGAACTTCGCGCAGCGGGAATCTCCGTTGAACAGGCGAATAAGGCAACTTTTATGAAAGGGCGAGGCTGCGGAAGTTGTAATAAATCCGGCTTTCGCGGGCGAATGGCAATTTTTGAATTGATGATGATGACTCCCAAAATTCGGGAAATGACATTTAAACAAGCAAGTACTGTCGAGATTCGAAAGGCGGCAAAAGCGGAAGGAATGAGTACACTTTATGCCGACGGAATTCGAAAAGTTTTGCGCGGTTTAACAACTATTGAAGAAGTAATGCGTGTTGCTCGTGAAGCGGAGGAATAATTACATTGGACACAAAATTATCAGTTTTTTGAAAATTATGGCTTTTTTCTTGAGTTTTTTGTGCTTCCGGTAAACAATAATATTGTTCGATGCAAAAATTAGAACACATACT
>JAITQV010000197.1 GCA_031288765.1 Planctomycetaceae bacterium | reverse complement strand
AGAACCTAAGAAGGTCAAAGCAAAATAATCGAAACAACGAAAATTCGCTCCAAAAATCACCGCACTGCGATAAAGGTACGGTTTCAGCGTACTCAAAAGCTCTTAAAAACTGTTTTTTTGACAAAAATTACAAATATCTGCCTACGCTCACGACAGTTATTAACGTAATTAAAAATAAATCTTCCGTTTTTCACCTCTTTTTCAACAGATACTAATTACAACGTTGTTTTTTTAAAATACGTAAAAAAACAGATCTTTTGAACACCCTACCGTTGGGGCTTTGGGGTTTGTTGTGTTCCTTTTCGTAGGGCGTTGTCCTACGCTATTGATTAAAAGGCTTTCAGCCTTATTTAAAAAATAACCCAAAAACTAAATAATTCAACAAATGACGGAATAAATACCATTTTAGAATCAACAAAATCTAATACATTGAGTATATTACGATCACGATCATCGTAAATCTTTTACTAATCTAAACGCAGCACGCCCTTCGTAAGTGTAACTTTCCGGTATACGACCTGCTGAAATACACCAAGCCCATTCGTCCGATTGCCAAGGCCAAAATAGAGAACCGCCGCCACGAATAACATGTTCGTTTGTCGTTTCGGTATTGGGAGCATAATTGGAGGAGAAATAATTGCTACACCATTCGCCCGCAAAAATACCGTAAAAACCAAATTTATTTGAACATAACCGGTACTTTTTTAAAAACTTTGGTGAACTATATACTGTTCCGTCCAACGCCGGAAAAAAATCAAATACAAGCCATTTTGCTAAACACGAATCAGAAATTAAATGATCACCCCAAACAAATAATGTTGAAGTCCCTGCTCTACAGATGTATTCCCATTCCTCTTCTTGAGGCAAACGGAAATCATAATTATTACAAAAGATATTGACACTTTCATAATCCAAATACAATGGATTATCCTGTCCATGCGGTACATTTATTTTGCGGTTTGAAATCTTTATGTATTCTCTCGACAAGAGAGGCAAAATACCCACTATACATGGAGAAATATTAACATTATGTACAGGACGATACCATTCGTATGTAAGATTGGGCAAATCAGACAATTTTTTTGCAGCATTTTCTTCTGCTTCACTCATACCCATAGAATAATTATCTGCAAATATTATCTTAAACAGTACATCATTACTTATATTTTGAATTGTGGGCAAAATTGAATTGCCTACTTCAATATCCAACAATTTATATTGATCGTTAAGATGTACACGAATAATATCTTTGCATAATTTCGTCTTAGTGCTTGTTTTGAGTTTTATGTATTCAGATAAACATGGAATTTTCATGTGTCCGATCTCATCTTGATATACAACCAACCTCGCTCTTATCGGAAATTTCACACGTTGTTTGGCAATTTACAGCACAACGGCTTTCCAAAGAAAATCATAAAGCGGTTTCAAAAGGACAAAACGTTCCATTAACATATTAACCAGCTTTGACGACATCAATGTTTTGTCCGGTTCACGACGAGCTAAAACCGCAATCGATTTGCTCTGATACCACACATCAATTACCGCCGAATGTTCACACGGCAAACGGCGTTTATATTGATCTGTTTCCAATTTGAACGTTTTACTTTTGCGAACCGGTTCGATAATTTGGCGAAAATGTTCGGGATCATCGTCTATCATCGCCCGAAACCGCCGCATTGTCGCAGCGGAAGCGGAATAGACGCCCATTCCGTACATGTATTCTTTTTCACCAAGTTGAAAGAAATAAGTCGGCGTTTCCGTCCAATATTCCACCTCACGCTTAAAAGCAAACCACACACGCGGACGATACGGTGTTTTATCGTTTGAGAAACGGGTGTCGCGGTAAATCCGAGAAACAACACGATGCGGCGCCGTAATCACACGCGGATCAAGCTCCAACATCATCGGTGTTAAGGACATAACCAATTGTTTCATTGGTTCCGCAACAAACCGAAGATAATCTTCACGATGTTCCGCAAACCAATCGCGATTATTATTTGCATTGAGATTGTGAAGGAATTTCAATCCCTGCGGTGTAAAACCTTGAAAGGACATTAATAGTGAATAGTTTGTAGTGAATAGTTAATAATGAGTTAATAGTTGGAAACGCAAACGGATGATTTTATTAACGGAAATTCCCTTTATCTCTTCAAGATATTTTGCTCCAATTCAAGCAATTTTTTCTTTCTCCAAATTCCGCCGCCATAACCCGTCAATGTTCCATTTGTTCCGATAACCCTGTGGCAAGGCAAAATAATGGAAATTTTGTTTTTGCCGTTCGCATTGGCAATTGCCCTGACCGCAGACGGTTTACCGAGTGCTGCGGCTTGTTTTGCGTAAGTTATTGTAGAGCCGTAAGGTATATTTTTTAATCCAAGCCATGCCTGTACCTGAAAATCCGTACCCGCCAAATCCAATGGTACGCTAAATTCCCGAAGTTCTCCTTTGAAATACTTTTTTATCTGTTTACGAAGTGTATTAAAATGAACATGATCGCTCTCGACAAGCGGGAATTTTAGTAATGTAATTAATTGTCTTAATTCCATTTCAAGCATTTTGTAATCGGCAAACTCAAACATGCAAATTCCTTTATCGGTTGCACCGGCTATCATTGTTCCCAATTCCGTTTCAATGCGGGTTATACAGATGATATTTTTACAATTATCTCTATTGGCATGAGAACCAAGAACTTTTTTGAATTTACCGTTTAACTCTTTTAAGGAAATATTGTCAAACTTATTTTCGGATTGTAATTGTTGAAACACGTTATCCCTCCGGTATATTTGTTGAAATGTGTCGAATGTCAAGTTGTAGTTTTTTAAAGTCCATTTATTGACTTGTTTCGGATCCAATCCCATTTTTTTAATATTTGTGTCTTTTATTTCAACAGAAGGATTATTTTCCATATAATTTAATAGTTGACTGATATTTGACGGGGATTTTTCTTCCAAAGGTTTACACACTTTGCACGCTCTGTACCCGTTACGAAGTGCGCTTTTTGCAGTTGGGAAGAACTCGACATTCTCAATTTTAGGTTTAGCCGGACATGTCGGGCGGCAAAATATACCTGTTGTTTTTACTGCGACAGTAAATACGCCTTCAAAAGAAGCATCTCTTTCAATAAACGCTTTACAAAATATTTCTTTTTTAGTCTTCATTGTTTTTATTTCAATTTTAAATAATTGTTTTTAAATAATCGTTTGAATCATGCGGAACTTGTAATCTGTCCGTTGATTTCATTACTATTCATGTTTCGTGAAAATGTTTTTGATGTGTACAATACACATATCAAAATTAATAAAAATATCTTATACTTTGAACGGTAGGAAATGATCCTTTATTGTAATGATTCGGCGGAATTTCGGAAGACAACTAGGATGTTAAAAATCGGCAGGATATAAAAGGGGACTTTTATTGTTGACTTTTTGCCAATTGCTCTTTCAATTCTTTAATTAATTGGTCTTTTTCTTTTAGTGCTTTTTTGTTTTCTTCAATTACTTTTTTCTCTTCTTTAATTAATTTATCTTTTTCTTCGAGTGCTTTATCTTTTTCTTCAATTGTTTTATCTTTTTCTTTTAGTGTTTTTTTGTTTTCTCTAATTACTTTTCTGCTTTCTTTAAGTGCTTCTTTGTGTTTTGTGACAGAGTGTTCCCTTTCTTGGAGTTCTTTCATGAAATCATCTTCCATTTCCATTTCCGCCTGAACATCCTCATTTCCCGAAGCCATGCGAAGACGCCGAATTATTGGGCGGCACGTTTCGGGATATTCGTTTTCGTCCACATTCAGGAGATGGCGATTGTCCGTACGGTTTCCCTGATAGAAAAGACTCAACAACTTTTCGACATCATTCCGGCGGCGTTGTTTTAATTGGTCGAGTTGAATAATCCACGAACGATGGTGCAAACCCTCGATAAATTCGTTTGTAACTTCCAAACTTTTTTTTGTTGTTCCGTCTTTAATATTCTGATCAACCTGAATAATCGGACAATCGTTAACACCGATATCATAACCCAGCAAGAATATAGCATAAATTTGGCAGGCTTTTTTATTTTTCTTACTGCCGTAAACATTGTGCGGATTTTGGTAATGCAAACCCAGATAACGGCGAAACCGCATAATATCCGAATAAAATTTCGCTTTTTGCAATTCGATCATAACCGTTTTGGTTTTGCCGTCGGCGGTTGAGATTTGGGCGGAGAAGTCGAAGCGGCAAACAGTAAGAAATAATTCTCCGGCATTTTCTGTTGATTCTTTCGTTGTTTTTGTTGAGTTTACTTTATCTGGGGGAAGGCGGAGGGTACGTTCCCTTGTTGCAAAATGAAGTTCCAACACCTCTTCCTCAATAATTGCCGAAAGGAACGATTTCGCAACTTCCTCGTCTTCCAACATAAATTTGAAGACAACATCGTAAATCGGGTTGGCTATGTACATTGTTATTTGATTTGTTATTGATTGAGGGCGAATAGTTAGGAATCGTTCAAAGT
>JAITQV010000048.1 GCA_031288765.1 Planctomycetaceae bacterium | reverse complement strand
GCGGCTTTGCATAAAAAATTTAAAAAAATTCCTACGCATATTGAAATGTCAATTCGCGGGATGTCGGATTCTATTGCTTTGAAGTCATTAATATCTGAAGTCATTGACAGCCGGACTTTAGAGGAATTTGAAAATGCTTTAAAGTGAAAATTCTAATAACGTTTAAGGACAGGAAACATGACTACAACAATTTTTGATGAAATCAGAGCCGAAGGCAGAGCGGAAGGTAGAGCGGAAGGTGAGGTAAAGACCGGTCAAAATATGGTTTTGGCGGCTTTGCATAAAAAATTTAAAAAAATTCCTACGCATATTGAAATGTCAATTCGCGGAATGTCGGATTCTATTGCTTTGGAATCATTAATATCTGAAGTCATTGACAGCCGGACTTTGGAGGAATTTGAAAATGCTTTAAAGTGAAAATTCCAAAAAGAAGGTGCCAAATTTATTGTATTACAACAATAGGTTCTTTACTTTAACAATTTTTTATTGGGAGCGATTTAACAATGGGCGTGATTTTTAGTTTAATGTTAGGCGTATTATTTTTATTTGCGGTTATTCTTTTGTATTGGAGTAAGTGAAAAATTGACGAACCGGCAAATCAACGGAATGTTTCCAAGAAAAATGTATCAATTTTTTTCATTACAATAACATTTCTTTAACTTTAACTATTTATTATTTAGGAGAGATTTAAATGAGTATTATTTCAACATTGGTATTGTGTGTATTAATTTTATTTCCGGTTATTGTTTTTTTCTGGGGTATTGGAATTTACAACGGATTGATTACAAAACGTAACCGCTACAAGAATGCTTTTGCGCAAATTGATGTCCAATTAAAACGGCGTTACGATTTGATTCCGAATCTTGTTGAAACGGTGAAGGGTTATCTCAAACACGAACGAGAAACGCTTGAAGCGGTTATTAACGCGCGGAATCAGGCGCAAGGTGCGGCGGGACAAGCGGCAGCGAATCCAAGTGATCCGCAGGCAATACAAAAATTGAACCGTGCCGAAGGAGCATTGACGGGTGCGTTGAGTCGGCTCATGGTTCTTGTCGAACAATATCCTGATTTGAAGGCAAATCAAAACATGCTTGCGTTGCAGGAAGAATTAACTTCGACGGAAAATAAAGTGGCATTTTCACGGCAGGCGTACAACGATTCCGTGATGGATTACAATACAAACCGCGAAGTGTTCCCGTCGAATATAGTTGCGGGAATGTGTAACTTTGGTGTTGCCGTTCCGTTTGAAGTCGAAAACGAATCCGAACGTCAAGCCCCGAAAGTTACGTTTTAACCGGCGGTAAACCGAAAGGAGTTTTGATATGGACAACAATTCAATGACGCGGGAAGTTCAGGAAGTTGTCATGGTGATAAAAAATACGGTAAATTGTGAAAAAATTTATCTGTTTGGTTCGTATGCGTACGGACATCCGAATGATACGAGTGATTTTGATATTTATGTAGTATTACCGGATGATTCTATTCGTCCGTTGGAAGTTAGACGCAGGATATACAAAAAGTTACTGACTAATCAAATAAACAAACCGGTTGATATTCTTGCTTGTTACGCACGTGATTTTAAGTCATTAAGCGAATTGCCTTCACTTGAAAGGAAGATTGTCCGTGAAGGGGTTTTAGTTTATGAACAAAAATGATCTTGTTAAAAAATGGTTTGAAAAGGCAGAAAGTGATCTGGTTGTAGCCATTCATGTTTTTGAAGATTTATATCCGAAACAAATTGATATTGCGTGTTATCACTGCCAACAGTCAGCTGAAAAAGTTTTGAAAGGTTATTTGGTAAATCAAGGAATTGAACCGCCTAAAACTCACGATTTAATTTTGCTTTGTCGTAAGTGTACTGAGATGGATCAAGATATTGAAACAATACTGAATGATTGCAGTGAATTAACTCTTTATTCCATAGCAACAAGATATCCGGACAATAATGACATAACTGAAAGAGATGCTGAAATTGCTATCAAACAAGCAAAATACATATATGATTTTTTGTTTCAACGTACATTTTAATATCATCAAAGTCACAAAAAAGTAAAGATAATTTTAAAAATCTTAAATTACGCATTTTGACCATTGATAATTTTTGGGGAAAGTACAGTGTTGATATTCTTGTTTGTTACGCACATTAGCCGATAGAAGTTAGGTTTTTTTTCAGATATACCCCGTCCTTCCATTCCGAACTTTTTTGGTTATACTCTTTCCCTATTGTATTTATTACACCTGAAAATTGAAAATTCCGAAGAAATTAAGACGGGAATTTGTCTGATTTTGCTTAAACGGTCAAACGTAAATAGTTGAAGACCGGATTTTTAATTTGAGGGATAATCGAATTACTGTTTTTTGGCAATTTTTAGCAATCAGGTGTTCAAAACCTGTTCAGGAACCCAAACCATGGCTGGAAAAAAAAGTAAAAAGAAAGCGGAAACCGTGTTTTTAGTTTGCGAAGAAACCGGCGAATATAATTACGCCATCCGAAAAAAACCCGGAGGCGAAAAACTGAAACTCAGTAAATATTGCCCCAAACTCCGTAAACACACAATTCATAACGAGAAAAAGAAATAAAACCGTTAGCCGCCGCAAAAATAAAACACGAATCAAATAAAACGGAAACGCCGTTTCAGTGAATCCGGTAATTTCCGAATTACCGAATATTGTTTATTGGTGAAAACGGGAATATTTCATTATTTGTTATGTTTCTGTCAAGTTTTATTTCGATCAATTTGTGTAATAAAGTTGCCGGATTTTCTCAAGCAATGCCGAAACGTTGGATTATTTGCAAGTACGATAATGATTTAGCCCGATCGATTTCGGTTTCGGCACAAATTTCGGATTTAACGGCGGCGTTGCTTGTTTCGCGTGGGATTCAAACGCGTGAAGCCGCCGACACATTTCTGAATGCCAATTTGAAAAATCATTTGCGTGATCCATTTCTTTTGCCCGGTTGCCGTGAAGTTGCGGAACACCTCTTGAATGCGGTCAACAACAGGCAGAAGATTGTAGTTTATGGGGATTACGATGTTGACGGCATTACCGGAATTGTGATTCTTCGGCAAGTTCTCAAAGATTTGGGCGCTGATGTGGATTATTATGTTCCGAGCCGGTTTGATGAAGGTTACGGGCTTCATTCCGAAGCCGTTATCAAATTAGCGCAAAACGGCGTCAAGGTGATTGTTACGGTTGATTGTGGAATTTCCAGTGTTGAAGAGGCGAAGACGGCGGCGGAACACGGTATTAATCTTTTGATCACGGATCACCACACTCCGGAAGCCCAACTTCCCGCCGCAACCGCAATTGCTCACCCGCAACTTGTCCGATTTGCGGGAAAATGTGTATCGATTCCGTCGTTGGCGCCGGAAGAAATCGGGTTGGCGGAACGATATCCGTTTCCATTTCTTTGCGGTTCGGCGGTTGCGTTGAAGGTTGCGTGGGCATTGGGGCAACTTGCCTTCAATGGTCCGGGTAAACCGGTTCCGCCGTCGTTTCGGGAACGGCTTACCGAAATGGTTGGATTGGCGGCATTGGGAACTGTTGCTGATTTTGTGCCGTTGCAGGATGAGAACCGTGCATTGGTTCGGGGCGGTTTGCCATATCTTTATTCACACAAATCTTCGGCGGGGCTTAAACAACTTTTTGCGGTTTCGAAGTATGTTGCGGGCAAGACGCGGCTTGATGCGGAATATGCGGCGTTCCAGCTTGCTCCGCGTCTCAATGCTGCGGGGCGTCTTGGTCAGGCGGGTTTGGCGGTTGAGTTGTTAATCGGCAACGATCTCAAGCGTGCAACAGAGCTTGCCAAAGAAATTAACGAGTTAAACGAATCCCGCAAGATGTTGGAGAGGCGGATTGCCAAAGAAGCCGAGCAACAGATTCATGACCGGTTTGATTCTGTTCATGATTCGGCGTTTGTTCTTGTGGGGGACTGGCATCGCGGGGTGGTTGGGATTGTTGCCGGTCGGTTGGCGGATCGGTTTCATCGTCCGGTGGTTCTTTTGGGCAGGGACAAAATGGGGAATATTCCGGCGGTGGGTTCTGCTCGGGGAGTTACGGGGTTTAACCTTTATGCTGCGTTGGCATCGTGCCGGCAATTCCTTATCAATTTTGGGGGTCACGAAGCGGCGGCGGGTTTGACGATTGCGGAAGGGCAAATTGATGCTTTTCGTGCGGCGTTTTGCGGTATTGTTGCGGGGCAAATTACCGAAGAGGCACGGATTGCCGAGTTGTTTATTGACGGAATTTTTCCGCTTGGGGCGTTTACGCGATCGACGGTTGGTCAGATATTATCGCTTGCTCCGTTTGGCAGTGCCAATCCGTGTCCGGTTTTTGTGGCGGAAGGGGTTCTGGTGCAAAACGCCAAAACAATGGGCAAAGACAACAATCATTTTTCTGCCGAGTTTCGCCAACACGGAGTAAGTTTTCGGGGAGTTGCGTTTAACCGCAAAACTTGGTTTGACGAAATGCAGCCGTTTAACCAACCGATGGATATTGCGTTTCGGGTACGGATCAGCGATTTTAGTCAACAGGTTGAGTTGGACATTCTTGATTGGCGGCGTGAACTTTCTTAATTTTCCGGTATTCTTAGGTTGGCGGGTAAGAAAGATTGTAGTAATCTTTCAGCGGAAGGTTTTTTTCTTCTAAGCCCGCAGGGCTAATGCTGCTGTATTGACTAAAAGGCTTTCAGCCCTATTTTCGGATAAATAACTGAATAGATACAATGATTCTTTAACTGTGAAAACCACAAAAAAACAATCGGCTTAATATTTACAAAATACGACGTTTTTGCCATGTTTTCAATGTTTGAGCAGGTAAGGGAAAAGGTCTATTACACAACACAAACCACAAACCACATATCCCCCAATTTGTGGTTAAGGATTGAAATTACACAACACAAACCACAAACCATACATCTTAGAATATGGTTTTTACGGTTGATTATTTGGCGAAAACAGAATGTTCCGCATTGGGAAGAGTTTCGGGATAATCGGCTCGGTTGTGCGCTCCCCGTGTTTCACGCCGCTGCAACGCCCCTTCAAGAATAAGCCGAGCAACCAACAACATGTTCTGAATTTCCCAACCCTCTATCGACTGAAATTGCCGCGAAAAAACATAACCCGACCAATGGAGCGTGTCTTCCAACGCCCCGCGCAAACCATCTTCGTTGCGGACAACTCCGGCGGTACGCCACAACAAACTCTTCAACGCATTGCGAATATCCGCCAAATCAAGAAGCGTGTGAAACGGCTGACGTACCGGATCAATCGGCGGCAACGGCGGATTTTCAATAGATTCCACCTGATAATCGTTGGTCATTCCGCCAACCGTCCCGGAAGCTAAACGCCCCGCCGATTCGCCGAATACAAGAGTTTCCAGCAAACTGTTCGATGCAAGCCGGTTGGCTCCGTGCAAACCGGTGCTCGAAACTTCGCCAATCGCCCAAAGACCGTTCAGCGAACTCTGCCCGTCAATGTCCACAAGAACTCCCCCCATCGAATAATGCGCCCCGGGACGTACAGGAATCCGATCCTTGGCAATATCAATCCCAAAATGCCGGCATGTCGCCGCAATTCCGGGAAAACGCCCATATATCCAGTCCGCCGGTTTGTGGGTCAAATCAAGATAAACATTGGGCGAATTTGTCTTTTCCATCTGCCTGACAATACTCCGGCTCACCACATCACGCGGCGCCAATTCCGCACGAACATCGTAGTCCGGCATAAACCGGTCGCCCTTCCGGTCAACAAGCAACGCCCCTTCACCGCGCATCGCTTCGGAAATCAGACTGCGGCTGCTTCCGGCAATGTACAAAACCGTAGGATGAAATTGTACAAATTCCATGTCGCGGATTTTTGCCCCAGCACGGTACGCCATCGCAATACCGTCGCCCGTAGCAATTTCAGGATTGGTCGTCTCTCGGTAAAGCTGACCGATTCCGCCGCTCGCAAGAATCGTTTGTTTCGCCCAAATAAGCTCTTTCTCATCATGCTTCTTCCAGTACACAATCGCACCGCAACAACTATCACCCGCCGTCAGCAAATCAAGAGCAAACGTGTTTTCCCAAATCCGAATATTAGGTCGCCGTTTGATTTCTTCAATCATTGACCGGATCAATTCTTTGCCCGTCGAATCTCCGTTGGCGTGTAAAATCCGGTCGCTCCGGTGTCCGCCTTCACGACTGAGCAGAATATTACCGTCGGCGTTTTTATCAAACTGCGTACCGATTTCGAGTAAAGCTCGGATTTCATTAGGACCCCGCCGCACCACATGGTCAACAACCCCGCGATCACAAAGTTCGCCGCCGGCAATAAGCGTATCCTCGATATGCTCTTCGGGCGTATCGGGCTTCGCCCAAACACTGGCAATTCCGCCTTGAGCATAAACACTGTTGGAATTTTCAAGCCCGTTCTTGCAAATCAAAAGAACCTGCAACACCGAATCAACCGACAACGCCGCACGGAATCCGGCTAAACCGCCGCCAATCACCAAAACATCCGTAAAAAAATGCGGATGACGCTTCGGATGAAACGGAACAAGATATCGAATCATAATGAGTTAATAGTGGATAGGCTGGTAGTTAGTGAAGAATAGTCGGTGAATAAATACCAATTCAGATCAATTCTGCCTCGAATACGGCGAAAACAGCAACGGTTTTTTCATTTTCCAACATTATTCCTATTAGTTGGGAGAAATGATGACAATTTTGTGGAAGAAACCGGCAATGTCAAAATAGATAAATGGGCGCACATGGATTCGAACCATGGACCTCGGCCTTATCAGGGCCGCGCTCTAACCAAACTGAGCTATGCGCCCATGAAATTGTAAAGCGTATATTCTATACTATTACAACGACTCGGCAATCGGGGGGTAATAAAAAAATTATAATTTTTAATCGTTTGTCTTTTGGGGGAGCTTCGCGGTTAAAAAATAAGTAATATTTTGTATCTATTCAGTCCTTTGCCAAACTATTATGCAGGACAAACCTTATTTTCAACCTGATTTCCGAACTAAACAACCTTAGCAGCCAAAATTTCCTCATAAAATCAACCTTATTACCATATTCCTTACTTCAAATAAGGTAATAAGGTTGTTATAATGTGGGAAATGTTGCTACTAAGGTTGTTTTGTAAGAAAAATCAGGTTGAAAATAAAGTTTGTCCCGCGTAATAGTTTGACAAAGGACTGAATAGATACAAAGAATCGTTATAAAGAAATTGTTATAAAGGAACTGTTATGAATGTATTCGGTAAAATATTTTTTGCGGCTGTTTTAACCGTGTTCGGTTCGGGCTGCATTTTTTGTGCAGCTCAGGAATCTTACCCCGCAAACCAACATCGGATTTTTGCGTACGACCGCTCGGCAACAAGTTCTCCGGCTTCGGGGGACTCCGAACAGAATAATCCTGATTTACCCGCCGGAGTTGCCAGAACTCAAACGGTCTTGCAGGAAAAACCGCCGGAAAATACCGCCCAATCTTCGGAACCGTCGTGGACACAAAATATGATTAAAAACGAAGACCGCTTCTTCGATTTCAAAACGGTTGCCAAAGGTGTTCATGCGGAACACCGTTTTGTTCTTAAAAATCCCTTCACGGAACCGGTTCATATTGCCGGCGTTTCTTCAAGCTGCTCCTGCACGTCGCCCTATGTCTTGGACGGTAAAGAAGAAATTCAAACTTACGAAGAAACCGCAATTGTTGCCCGATTTCGGACGGATTTGTATGAAGGGCAGAAAAGTGCAACAATCACCGTCGTCATCGATAAACCTTACCGCGCAGAATTTCAACTGAATGTGCGCGGCGAAATCCGTTCCGATGTTTCCATAGAACCCAACCTCATTAAACTGGAAAATGCCAAAGAAGGCGAAGAAATAACCCGAACCCTCAATATCGTGTACACCGGCTCCAACTCCGCATGGAAAATAGTGGACTTCAAAAGCCCTAGCGAACACCTCTCAGGAAAACTCCTCGAATTTCATCCGGCTCTCGGAAGAATTACGGCAAAAGTTCAGGTGTTGCTCGACGCGAAAACTCCACGCGGTCAATTTACGGATCGCTTGTTCTTAATTACAAACGACCACGAAAGCCGGCGGGAAATTCCAATCCTTATTCAGGGAACTGTGGGAACCGTAATCAATATTACACCGCAAACGGTTTTTCTCGGCTATCTGAAACCGGGTGAAGAATCGTCCGTCAAAAGTGTTATTATTCGGGGAACGAAACCCTTCCGAATCAAAAAACTCCTTTGCAATAACCCCAAAGTTGAAATCGATTACACTCCTCAAGAGGAAAATCCGCCGAAAATTATTTACAAAATTCCGGTTCGATATTCCAACCCGACAGAAGGGGAAGGTTCACCGGCAGAGGGTAAAATGCGGGCAACAATCAAAGTCGAAACGGATATTCCCGATTTAACGCCGACCTTCTTTGTTACGATGGCAATCAAAAACGAACAAGAAGAAAACTAACCGGTTTGGAACTCTTCTACCTTCGCAGACTTTCGACAGAGGCAGACAGAATAAATTTTGCATATCTATTCAGCCATTGCCGGACAACGGAAAAAATAGTCCGCAGATGACGCAGATTTTCAGTCCGCCGATTGTTTTTTAATGCGGAAGACGCGGAAAAGCACAGAATGATAACTTTCCATGTTATTCCGCGAAATTTCAGCGGTTTCTTATTTTTTCCCCTTCCAAACACTCAAAAGAGACACAAATTTGCCCTAAACTGCGGCAAAATGAAACAATTTATCAAATTATCCCAATTTTTTAATAAGGTAATAATGTTGTTATGGTGTGGGCAATGTTGCTGCTAAGGTTGTTTTGTTCGGAAAAATCAGGTTGAAAATAAGGTTTGTTCTACATCATAGTTTGACAAATGACTGAATAGATACAAATCCGCTGAAATATTACTGAAAATCTGTACCTGTGAAAATCGGCATAATCTGCGGATTATTTTTTCCATGTATTTTGCGGTTAATAAAAACAGACAGTTACGGCGAAAGGTTTTCACCTACGGTTACCGACTTCTCAATTATTAACGCGGCATGACCGTAAACAATTACCGCCCCAATTCCGAATCAAAAACATGTTTGCCGGACGGAATATTTTTTAACGTTTTACCGTTGGGAACGAAAACGGTTGCGGTACTGCCGGGCGGAATCTCAATTTCCCAATGGAATTTGTTACCGTCCCGTTTCCATCGGCTTTTTATCAATCCGCGAACCGAATCATATTCCGCATTAACATAGTCCAAATCGCCAACCGGAAACGGTTTCATAATAATATGTTCAAAACCGGGGTGTTCCGGATCAGCCTTGATGCCAGCCAGATATTCGTAATACCAAATCACCAAATCGCCCACCAACATCACATGATTACCGCTGTTCATTGCCGGATTTGCCGTATCGCCGTTCCAGAGTTCCCAGATTGTTGTTGCGCCTTTGGCAACCATGTATCCCCAACTCGGATAATCCGTATTCGTTGTAAATTTATACGAAATATCCGCACGCCCGAAATCGCTCAAAACACGATTCAGCCATTGCCCGCCGATTAAACCGGTTCCTATATGATTGTCCGTAACCTTTTCAATGTTGGCTACCAACGTTTCAAAAACCTTGCTCTGCAATTCCGGCGGCACAATACCAAACCGCAACGGTAAAACACACGATGTTTGTGTTCCGTTATCATACTTTGCCGTTTCGGTATTCAGGAATTTATCGTTGAACGCTTTACGCATTTCCGTTGCTTTACGTACAAATTCTTCCGCTTCGGAATTTTTGCCGAGCATCTTCGCGTACTTTGTCAAAAGATCAAGATTGTGAATATAATAGGAAGTTGCCAAGATTGCCTTTGAAGTATTCCGTGCCGGGTCTTGCGAATGAATCAACTCCGGCTTTTCCGGCGGAACACACCAGTCTCCGTAATTATCTTTCTCGATAATTCCGTTGTTCACAAATTGACCGAGATGTCCGATTAACCAGCGTTTCATCGCTTCATAATGTTTTTCGATAGGACGCCGATCACCGTACATCGTGTAAATACTGTCGGGAATAATCGTAAAAGCACTGGGCCATGTTACGTTGGAACCGTACAGAGGCCAGAAATTCGGGCAAACATCGGATAAATTACCGTCGTCCCGTTGCGAATCTTCAATATCAATAAGCCATTTTGAGTACAACGTTGTATTATCGAACAAAAACATTTCGCCTTTCGATTCCGCCGCCCGATCACCTTGCCAGCCTTGCCGCTCGTCACGCTGCGGACAATCCGTCGGAATACTCAGATAATTGCCTTGCGTGCCGCGAACAACATTACGGAAAATCGCATTGATGGTTGCATTGCTTGTTTCAAATTTTCCGGCTTTCGGCAAATCCGTGTTGATTACTCTTGCCGTCAATGTTTTTTCCGTCGGTTGAACATTTTCAGGAAGTCCCGTTAATTCCGCATAACGAAAACCATGATAGGTAAAAAACGGCGCATAAGAACCGCCGTCATTTTCTTTACCGGAAGCAATGTAAATATCACGGCATTGAGCCCCGCGTAAATTCGCAACATAAAGAGTTCCGTCCGGCAACAGTGTTTCGGCGTGACGAATTTTTAACTCCGTTCCTTCCGCTAAACCCGCCGGAGCTTGTAATTGACAGTTTCCGACCAAATTAACACCAAAATCGAAAATCCAAACTCCGGGTTTAACTTCTTTGACGGACACCGGAGCAATTTTCTCAACAACCCGCATCGGCGGCATCATTTGCGCAACAAGTTTACCTTTCGGTGCATCAACAATTTGGGCTTTTCCAAAGAGTCTAAAAGGAAGCGTATTCTTTCGCGCATCGTAAATTTCGCCGTCGTAATCGTTGTTATCCCGAACCGGACCATTGGTTGAAAGCAACCAGTTTTCATCGCTGACAATCGTTTCCGTTGAACCGTCTGCGTATTGAATTTCGAGTTGGAACAATAATTTCGGATAGCCGAATGTTCGCGTTGTAGTTGGTTCAGTCAGTCGCGGCGCATAAAACCGACCATTACCAAGTCTGGCAACGACATAATTGGAACGAGGATTAACGGGATTAGGAGTATCGTCATATTTTAACTCTGCCGGATCAATATCGTAGGTTACATAAGGAACACGTTTGTCATAATCGGTTAATACCGGATCAAGAACATGGTCGCCGACTTGTTTACCGTTCACATTAAGCGTGTAATAACCAAGACCGGAAATATAGGCGGTTGCGCGAACCGGTTTTTCTTTAATCGTAAAATTCTTAACAAAAAATCTTTCCGGCGGACTTGGGCGGGAAGTATTGATGCTGACTTCACCCCAAGGTCCGCCGTCAAGATCGGCAATTTTCACAACATTTTTCCACACGGAATCGTCAAACTCCGCCGTTTTACTACCTTCGGGCAAACCGTCAACCGCTTTCCATGTTGTATCTGTTCTGAGTAAAAGTTCCGTTCCGTTTTTGTACTGAATCCGCAGCACGCCAATCAATCCGGCAGGATTCGGAGAATCTCCGTGATTGGCAACATCAACCGCAAGAACATTCTTTCCCTGTTTCAAAAATCCGGTAACATCAAAAAGTTTTGCCGTCTTGAAATTGGAACCGTTTCCGACTTCTTTACCGTTAAGATACGCCGTAAATTCGTTGTCGGCGGCGAGAGCAAGTTCCGCTTTGCCGATTTCAGGCGGTTCGGCTAAGTCAAATATTTTGCGAAACATGGCGTGTCCGGGCGAAACGTTTAAGGTATTGTCGTGTAAATCATTGTCGGTTGTCCAAATCCATGCCGTTCCGTCCAAAGATAATTTTGATTTTTCGTTTTCTTTTTCTTCCAACGAAACAGCATCAAGACCTATCCATTTTGCCTGCCATTGTTCCGGTTCAAAAATTCCGGTGCTGAACATTGCAGTAATTTCAGATCGTTTATCTTGTTTATCCCAAACAGTCAAAACCCACACATATTCCGATTTCGGCAGCAACGGTTTACCGGCATATTCAACCAATACCGTGTTTTCCGTAACCTTACCGGAATCCCAAACGATTTCGACCGGTTCGAAATCGTTTTTTTCTGTTCGGTAGATTGTTCTTTCGATAGGCGGGGGATATGTTGGTATTCTTTCCGCTCGATAAACAATAATTTGATACGCGGATTGTGTTTGGTCATTTTCATTCGATTTCAGTTTCCAAGAAAAACGCGGTTTAAGTTCGTCGATTCCGCGTGGTTCCGAAAGAAATTCCAACCGTAATTGATACGGCTTGACGACTCCGTCAAAAACAACAGGAGTAGGAGTTTTCGGTTTATTTTCTTGGGCAACACAAACCGCCGGCAAAATAAAAAGAAATACGAAACAAATTGTGGATAATCGTTTTAACATAACAGTTTCCTTGTTTGTTGAATTTTAATAACGTTTCAAAGGGTACAACATTAACGGGAAATATTTTATCATTTTAGAATGGCAAATCAATATACTCAAAAATTGCCCCAAAGCGGTCTTTAATTTCTAGTAAATAAAGGTATCTATTGAGAGGAAAGTTTTTTTGTCCTAAGCCTGTAGGGCGAGATGTGCATAACCGGCGGTTACGTTACATTTCACCGCCAAAAGTTTGCGTCGGCGTTAGACGACTTGTCCTACGCCCTACGAACAGGATTCGCCAATCAATTCAAGCCCTATTGCAAGATGTTAAATCCGCTTGCGAACTATTCACTATCCACTATCAACTATCAACTAATATTTCGTCCCGTTAGGGACGAGATGTTGGTAGAAAATAATGTAAAAAATAATCCGTGTCCCGTAGGGACACAATATTGGTAAAAATAAATTCGATCAATAATCATTC
>JAITQV010000010.1 GCA_031288765.1 Planctomycetaceae bacterium | reverse complement strand
TTTGGGACGATATTTTGGTAAACGGCGACAGCGGTTATCAAGGTATCGAAGGGTTACACGCCAACAGCCGGATACCCATTAAAAAGCCCAGAGGGGGGGAGTTATTGGAATTGGAGAAGGCATATAATCGCCGATTGGCACGAGAGCGAGTTGCGATTGAACACGTCAACCGAACAATTAAAACGTTTCGTATTTTGAAGGACAAATACCGAAATCGCCGGAATAGACACCATATTCGCACGACGCTCATCTGTGCTATCACAAACTATGAATTGGCACAACAAAAAGATTAAAGAAAAGGTCTATTAATCAGTTCCTGTTTACGACGGATTTACGTTCCTTTGACACGGTAACTTGACAGATTGTAAAAAATCAGTAAAAATTAAACCCGTCTTTTCGGTAATCAGAGTAACCGTAATTTTCAATAACTCCCAATTTTTAACCCGTATTAAATTCCATGCCTAAAAAAATTGCTGAACAAACAAAATCTGCAAGCGAAAAACCAAGCAAAATCAACAAGATTGAAATGGTTTTTTCGAAAAAACCCGAATTGAAAAACACCGTGTCGCAAATCGAAAAAGTATTCGGCAAAGGCGCTATTATGCCGCTGGGACTTGACCAAACCCCCAGTCTTTCCGGTATTTCGACCGGAAGTTTATCGCTTGATATTGCCTTAGGCGGTTTCGGCGTGCCGCGAGGGAGAATCATTGAAATTTTCGGTCCCGAATCCAGCGGGAAAACAACTTTGACCTTGCATATTGTGGCGCAAGCACAAAAAGAAGGTGGAATTGCCGCATTTATCGACGCGGAACATGCTCTCGATCCGAGTTGGGCAAAACGTCTTGGAGTTGATCTTGAGAGTCTGCTCGTTTCCCAACCGGGAAGCGGTGAAGAAGCCATGCAAATCACCGAAATGCTCGTTAAATCCAATGAAGTTGATATTATTGTTGTGGATTCGGTGGCGGCGTTGGTTCCCGAAAAAGAACTGAAAGGTGAAATCGGTGATACTCATGTCGGTCTTCAGGCAAGATTGATGAGCCAATCTCTCCGCAAATTGACCGGAGTTATCGCCAAAAGCAAAACTTGTATCATTTTTATCAATCAGATTCGTGAAAAAATCGGTGTTATGTTTGGCAACCCCGAAACAACTCCCGGCGGACGTGCGCTGAAATTTTACTGTTCCTGCAGGATTGATGTTCGGCGGATCGGGCAAATCAAGGAAGGTGAGGCGGTTATCGGGCAACGGGTCAAAGCAAAAGTCGTAAAAAACAAAGTCGCTCCGCCATTCCGTGCCGCAGAATTTGATATGATGCACAACAACGGAATCAGTTACGAAGGCGATATTCTCGATCTTGCGATTGCACAAAAAATTATTGTTAAATCCGGTGCGTGGTTTCGTTACGGAGAACAACAACTCGGTCAGGGACGTGAAAAAATGAAACAATACCTGAAAGAAAATCCCAAATTTACGGAACAACTCAAAACACAAATCCAGAATGTAATTCAGGAAAACGGTATGGATTTATTCGCTGACGGTGCTGATGTTGACGAATAGCGGAGAATTGGTGTTGAGTTGAGTTTTTTGTTGACGTTTTGATTTTTGTGCAAACGGTTTATCGAAACACGGATAAAAACACAACAACACGCCTTCTTGACACAAAAGAATAAGTTAGTACAATACTTGAACATTTTGCAATTTCGATTTGTAAAGAATCGTTTGTAAACATCGGGGCGTAGCTCAGCCTGGCTAGAGCGCTGCGTTCGGGACGCAGAGGTCGCTGGTTCAAATCCAGTCGCCCCGACTTTCATACAATTAATAAAATAAAGGTTGAATAAAAACTACTCTAATAACCGAGTAGTTTTTTACTTGTGTGTCCAATCTTTACAACGTAACGGTCTATTTTTATTAACCACAGAATACACGGAAATTAGTATAGTGATACGATCACAAGTTTATTTTTTGAGGATACAAAATGAATACAATAACAAAAAAACATTTTGTGTTCTATTCCCTATAAATAAACTAACCTTGAAGTTGTACGTAAATATTATTACTATTTACAAATTCCGTGTATTTCGTGTATTCAGTGGTTAATAAATAGACAATTACGATGAAATTTCGTTCTTCAAAACTGATCAGATTTTTACAAACGATTCGGCAGCCGTTTTTTCTTCTTGACGGTAATGCGGCGTTGTTATTCTGTAATCACGCATTGGAGGAATGGACGGGTTGTCAGGCGGAACAACTGGTTGGTTTATCGTTTCGCTATCGGGCTTCCGTCTCGCGGCAGAAACATGAAATGATTGCTGCTGCTTTGGCTCCGCCGCCGGAAGTGTTTCAGGGGCAGCGTTGCCGGATTTTGCTGACGATAGATCGTGTTACATCGCAAAGCCGCCGTTATGCTGATTTTGTTCCGTTTTCTGCTTCGCAAAATTCCAACGGAGTTCTTGTTTTGGTTGATGAATTGGAAGCGGCGGCGGCTTCGCCGGAACGACCGGAAACCGCCGAACGTCAAGCCGCATTGGATATTCATCAGGCGTTATTATCGTTTCGGCGTCGTCAGGCGGGACGGTTTCGATGGGATTGGATGATTGGTGTTTCGCCGCTGATGCAGCGTGTTCGCCGTTTAGCGAGGTTGGCGGTTGATTCAACGGCATCGGTTTTAATTTTAGGCGAACAGGGAACCGGTAAAGAACATCTTGCGTCGGCAATTCATTACGGTCAAAGCAATGATCCGCCCGGTGCGTTTGTGCCGATTGAATGTCAAATTCTCGAACAGGAATTGATAGTCTCAACGATTTATGCGTTTCGAAAAAGGTTTCAACGTGAAGAGACTTCACGGCGTCATACGTTGTTTTTGAAAGATGCGGAGGCGTTACCGGGAACGCTTTATCCGCTTATTGCAGAATTTGTAACGGCAAGTTATGCCAACCAGCGTCTGATTGCCGCTTCAACACTGGCTCCCGATCACTGGACAAATCATGAATCGTTTCCGGTTGTGCTGGGAACAATTACGATTGATCTTCCGCCTCTTCGGCGGCGTAAAGAAGATATTCCGATGCTTGCTCAGATGTTTCTTGAAGAAAATAATGAAACGGCAAACCGTCAACGCAGCGGTTTTACATCGGACGCATTGGATTTTTTGGTTCAATATTATTTTCCCTGCAACATTGAAGAGTTGGAGCAATTGGTTACGGAATCGCATCGGAAAAGTGAAACAACATTAGTTACGGCGGCAGATATTCCTATTCGGATTCGGAATGTTTGGGAAGCGGCGGCACAGGTTCCGGCGGATAATAAACCGATTGAGTTGGAACCGTTTCTTCAAAATATTGAAAAAGAATTGATTGAACGTGCTTTACATCTTGCCGATGATAACAAATCCAAAGCGGCGGAATTACTTGGTATTACGCGTCCGCGTCTTTACCGTCGGCTTGAATTTTTCGGGTTGATTGATTCCGAACCGGCAGAAAATTAACATAACGAAAAACTAAATAAATAATTACAATTTTATCTTCATTATGTAAATTTTGCGTGAACAGTTACATTTAATTTTTATGCAAACAGTTATATCATGCCGAACAATCAAATTTATCAGGTTTTATTTTTCAGAACGGTAATTATTTCCGTTTTACTTTTTTCGTTGCCGGTTTTTTCGGACGAATATCTGGGACCGTCGGATATTGTGGTCGATGAAAAGGGTGTTTTTCTTTATATTCTGGAA
>JAITQV010000725.1 GCA_031288765.1 Planctomycetaceae bacterium | reverse complement strand
TGAATATTCTTTTTACGGTGTTGCAGATGGTTTTCAGCAAAAATGTTGCAGAACATCTCATGGAAATATACCATAAATTAAAACCAACTTTACACTTGCCGGAATCAAGAGAAGAATGGAATGATGCGTTACGTTACGCAATAACCAGTGCCAAACATTTTCCGCCGGAGGAATTTGTGAATGTTACCAAACAAATTGAACAAGAAGGAGATATTCCAATGTCACCATCATTATTAGATATATTAATTGCCGAAGGTAAAGCTGAAGGCATAGCTGAAGGTAAAGCCGAAGGTGAAGCCAAAGGTGAAGCCAAAGGTGAAGTCAAAGCTGAAGCCAAAATAATTATCCGTATTTTAACGCGTCGTTTGAAGTTGCCTTCGAAATCGCTTCAGAAAAAAATCAATTCAATTCAAGATATTGCAAAGTTAGATGAGTTAGCGGATTTCGCCCTAACTTGTGTTTCTTTAGAGGAATTTGCAACGGCGTTAAAGTGAAAATCTCAATAGTATTTTGTGCTGAAATTATAAATTAACGTGATTTATCAGAACACATAGCGTGTTTTTACACGGAACGGCAATTAAAGCACAATATTATAATTCATCACTTCCTATTGTGCATAAAACCGTATTAAGAACGATGTTGACTCAAAATCAAATTGACGGAGTTATTGCGTTTCACGGACATCATTGCCCCGGTCTAACTTTTGGAATGAAGGTTGGCGATTGGGTACTCAATGAATTCGGTCATGCGCCGGATGAAGAAATTGTTGCAGTTGTTGAAACGGACATGTGTGCGGTTGACGCAATTCAATATCTTGTCGGTTGTACTTTTGGCAAAGGCAATCTTGTTTTTCTTGATTACGGTAAAAATGCTTATTCATTTTTCCGCCGTAGTGACGGCAAGAGTTGCCGGTTGGTAACACGCGGCGGTTTATTGTCGGATTTGCGGGAGCAACAGGAAAAACTCGACGCAAACGACATTGCCGGACGTGAACAAATTCGGCAACAGATGATTGACCGGATTTTTCAAGCGGATTTCGGAGAAATTTTTTCGATTTGTTCTGTTCGGGTTTCCGTGCCGGAAACAGCCCGGATTCACGCAAGTAAACGTTGCGATTCGTGCGGCGAACTCGTTATGGCAACACGTCTTTTGAATGATCCGGTATTAACCGGCGGAAAAAATCTTTGCATTCCATGCCGTACCGTTTATCGTGAATAAGCCCAAACCATTGCTTACACGAACCATTCACGCCAATACACAATATTCTCATAATTGAAAAATAAAATTAAACTGTTGCGTTGACTTTTAAAACCGTTGGATTTACAATAATTCCGTTTCGGGTAATTGGGCATCGCCTGTTTGTTTCACAATAATGTTTCGTCCATTGTCTCCCGACAAAAACAATAAAATGAAACACCTTCCCAACCATTCACACCCCATTTTTTCAAAATATCCTCATGAAACGTAAAATTTTAGTTACCAGCGCGTTACCGTATGCTAACGGTCATATTCATATTGGTCATCTTGTCGAATATATTCAGACGGATATTTGGGTTCGTTTTCAGAAGTTGCGAGGAAACGACAGTGTTTACATCTGTGCCGACGATACGCACGGAACCACAATGATGCTTCGCGCCCGCACCGAAAAACGGAAAGAAGAAGAAATCATCGGAATAATGAATATCGCTCATTTGAAAGATTTTAACGGTTTTGGTATCGAGTTCGACAATTACGGCAGCACTCATTGCGAGGAAAACCGGTTGCTCTGCAACGAAATTTGGGCGGCAATCCGAAAAGCCGGTATGATTGAAGAAAAAGAAATCGAACAATTGTATGATATTGAAGCAAAAACATTTCTTGCCGACCGGTTTGTCAAAGGAACTTGCCCCAAATGCGGTAAAAAAGATCAGTACGGCGATAATTGCGAAGCCTGCGGCGCCCACTATTCTCCGGCGGACTTGACCGACCCCGTAAGCACAATCACCGGAACCATTCCCGAAATCCGAAAATCAAAACATCTCTTCGTCAACATCGAAACCGAACACTCCTTCCTTAATCAATGGGTTCATTCGGGAACCTTGCAGCCGGAAATCGAACATTATCTTTCCGGTCAATTTTTGGGCGAACCGTTGCATCAGTGGGATGTTTCACGACCGGAACCGTATTTCGGTTTTGAAATTCCCGATTCGCCGGGCAACTATTGGTATGTTTGGTTCGACGCCCCAACCGGCTACATGGGATCAACATGGGAATGGTGTAAACTCAAAGGACACGATTTCGCCGATTGGTGGAAAAATCCCAAAACGGAAATCCACCATTTTATCGGGAAGGATATTACCTATTTCCATACATTGTTTTGGCCCACCATGCTCAAAGTTGCGGGATTTACTTTGCCGAAAAAAATTCATGTTCACGGTTTTCTGACCGTCAACGGCGAAAAAATGGCGAAACGGCGCGGAACTTTTATTTTGGCATCGACTTACCTGAAACATCTTGACCCGTCGTACATGCGTTATTTTTATGCGTCGAAACTTTCGAGCCGTGTTGACGATATGGATTTGAATTTCGAAGAACTCGAAGGCAAAGTCAATGCGGATTTAATTGGTAATGTGGTCAATTTAGCGTCCCGAACAGCGAAATTTGCGGTTCATACCGGGCTTTCGGAATACTATCCCGATGACAACGGTTTATTTGATCAGGCGGCGGAGTTGGGCGATGAAATTGCGGAAGCGTACGAAAACGGAGATTATGGTAAGGCGATTCGGATTATTATGGAGTGTGGTGATCGGGCGAACAAATTTATTGAAGATGCCGCTCCGTGGACAATCAAATTAGACCCGGCGCGAAAAACCGATTTGCAGGATATTTGCACAATCGGGCTAAACCTATTTCGTCAGATTGTTGTTTACCTTGCGCCGGTTTTGCCGAAACTCAAAACGCAAGTCGAGGAATTACTCAATTGCAAAATTGATCGTTGGAATCTTTCAAAAGAACATTTGCTGGGAACCAAAGTTAATCCTTATAAACATCTTATGACGCGAGTTGATAAATCGGGAATTGAAAGGATTATTGAGGAAAGTAAGCAGGAAGTCCCGCTTTCTTCGGTTGCCGGCAATAAGGACGGCAATACCGGTACCGGCACGGGGAATTTTGCGGAAGATTCCGGCGAGGCTCTTGCTGCGGAACCGCTTGTTGCGGCAAAAATTTCTATTGATGATTTTACGAAAATTGATCTTCGGGTTGCTCGGATTGTTGAAGCGTCGGAAGTGAAGGAGGCACGAAAGCTGTTGCGTTTAAAACTTTCGTTGGGCGGCGGGGAATTTCGGAATGTTTTTGCGGGCATCAAAGCGGCTTATGAACCGGAAAAACTGATTGGTCGATTGGTTGTATGTGTTGCCAATTTGGAGTCGCGGCAAATGAAGTTTGGAACCAGTGAGGCAATGATTATTGCTGCGGGTTCCGGCGGTTCCGAAGTATTTTTGATTTCGCCGGACAGTGGCGCCCAACCCGGAATGAGATTACATTAATAGACATAA
>JAITQV010000707.1 GCA_031288765.1 Planctomycetaceae bacterium | reverse complement strand
TCTGCCATCGTGAAATTCTGATCCATTGATTTTCGATAACACGAAAGATTAATATGAAAAGCCTGCATATTTGCGGGCTTTTCGTTGTTATGGGTTGGTTGCGCAACAACTGCCGAGTTCGCGGCGTTAATATTAAGCGGTGTTAATATTAATATGTCAGCAACGGGTTTTATTTTGTGTTGGTTTTATACACGGGAAGGTGTGAATCTCACACACGGGAAGGTACGAGCCGTGACGATGGGAATCACAAGGTAGGCAATCGTTCGGCGAAGGGTTGCCTACCTTTTGAATTGTTAATCGTAAAATAGGCGAGCGATTACCTACCTTGTGTATTTTTAACCGCACAATCGGCGAATCTGATCCGGCGGTTGCGCTGCGCTTCACCGCCGGTTATGCACATCTCGCTCTGCGGGCTTAGGACAAACAAACATTCCATTGAATAATTACCATAAACATAAGGAATTTTTCAAAAAAATGAAAGATTGTCTCTTGCTGTGACTGTCATTTTGGCAGAAAGTTAGGTTTGAAATTAAAAAATAAAACCCTTGTCAAAATAAATTTGAAGCCGGTTGTTGCAGAAGTTGCAACAGTATTCGGGCTTTATTTTCTGCTCTCCTGCCAACAAAAAGAATGTGGCACGGAATTTGCTTAAATTCCAAAAATTTTATCGTTGATTCTCCTTTTGGCAGGAGATTTATTTAACGCTACAAACTTTGAGGTAATATATGTTGAAAAAGAAAGATTCTAACGAATGTTCGTGTAAAGGAACGAAAATTCAACCGCTTGGTGATCGTGTTGTGGTTCGTCGTGAAGCGGCGGAAGAAAAAACAAAGGGAGGTCTTTATCTCCCCGATACCGCCAAAGACAAACCGGCTCGCGGAACCGTCGTCAGTATCGGTGACGGAAAAATACTCGATAACGGTAAACGTTCAACATTTCAAATCAAAGAAGGGGATAAAGTTCTTTTCCTCTCTTATGCCGGTGAAGAGTTCAAAATCGGTGACGATGAACTTCTTCTCATGCGCGAAAATGATGTTCTCGCCGTTATAAGTTAACGGCATGTCCCGCATAGGAATTTTTTACTTTACTCTTGCTTTTGTAATAAATTCCTAATCGGACAATAACCCCATTATCAATCAATCCATTAAATTAATAGAATTAACCAAACAAATATAGGAGAATAACATGGCTAAAATGATTGCATTCGATCAAGAGGCTCGTGAAGCATTGCGGCGCGGTGTCTCGAAATTGGCAAAAGCAGTAAAAGTAACACTCGGTCCCAAAGGACGAAACGTTATTATTCAAAAAAGTTTCGGTTCGCCGTTGGTTACGAAAGACGGCGTTACGGTTGCCAAAGAAATCGATCTGGAAGATACTTACGAAAATATGGGAGCCAGAATGGTTCGCGAAGTTGCCTCAAAAACCAGCGATGTCGCCGGCGATGGAACCACCACCGCAACCATTATGGCAGAAGCGATTTTCAACGAAGGGATGAAAGCCGTCGTTGCCGGTGTTAATCCGCTTCAACTCAAAAACGGAATGGATAAAGCTGTTACCGATATTATCGCCAAACTCAAAAGTATGTCGGTTAGTGTCAAAAACAGCAAAACGGAAATCGCACAAGTCGGAACAATCGCCGCAAATAACGATAAAGAAATCGGCGACCTGTTGGCTGAAGCAATGGCAAAAGTCGGAAAAGACGGCGTTATTACGGTTGACGAAGGCAAAAGCCTCAAAACCGAAGTCGAATGGGTTGAAGGAATGCAGTTTGACCGCGGCTACCTTTCACCATATTTCGTAACCGATCCGAACAAAATGGAATGTGTTCTCGAAAACGCTTATGTTTTGCTCAGTGAAAAGAAATTGTCGAACATTAAAGAAGCGATTCCCATTCTCGAAGCCGTTGTCAATACCGGTAAACCGTTGTTGATTATTGCGGAAGATGTGGACGGTGAAGCGTTGGCAACGCTGGTTATTAACCGGTTGCGCGGTACGATGAAAATTGCTGCGATTAAAGCACCGGGTTACGGAGATCGGCGTAAAGCAATGCTCGAAGATATTGGTATTCTGACCGGCGGCGAAGTCCTGTTTGAAAGTCTCGGACGTAAACTGGAATCGCTCACGCTAAACGATCTGGGAACCGCCAAACGAATTGTTATCGATAAAGATAATACAACAATTATTGAAGGCGGCGGGAAAAATGAGGAAATCAAAGGACGTATCGAACAGATTCGGCGTGAAATCGAAAATGTTACCAGCGATTATGACCGTGAAAAACTCGAAGAACGTCTGGCAAAACTTTCCGGCGGTGTTGCGAAAATTCTGGTCGGCGCCGCAACGGAAAGTGAAATGAAAGAACGGAAAGCTCGTGTTGAGGACGCACTTCACGCAACCCGCGCTGCCGTAGAAGAAGGTATTTTACCGGGCGGCGGTGTTGCGCTGCTTCGTGCTTCCTGTGCGGTAAAACCGGGCGAAATTGCCACCGATGAAACGGTTGGTTACAATATTATTGTTCGGGCTTGCCGTGCTCCGTTGACGCAAATTGCTCAGAATGCCGGTAAAGACGGCGGCATTGTTACGGAAAAAGTTGCCGAAGGTAAAGGCAATTTCGGTTACAACGCTTTAACGGATGTGTATGAAGATGTGGTCAAAGCGGGCATTATTGATCCGACAAAGGTTACACGTACAGCGTTGACCAATGCGGCAAGTGTTGCTTCGTTGATGTTGACGAGTGATGCGTTGGTTGCCGACATTCCCAAAGAAGAAAAAGCCGCTCCTCCAATGCCGGGCGGTGACATGTACTAAAATTGGTATTCGGAAATTTCGTTTGGTAAACATAGAACCTCCTATGTTTCCAATGAAAAAGAAAAAGCAGAAGTTGTATAACCTCTGCTTTTTTTGTAATAGTTTTGCGGAATTTTCTCTTAAAAGTTTATCATCAAGAGGCAGGCGAATAGTTGCCTACCTGACTGAATAGACACATTTACCAGTTTAATTCGTTTGCTTCTTCCCAATGTTCATAGAGCAAAGCAATTTTATCTTGCTCTTCCTGAATTTCACGATGAATCGCTTTACTACGTTCGCCGTCTCTGGCAATCTCCGGACGTAATAAATCCTCGTTCCATGCCATAATTTGTGTTTCCCGCGCAAAAATTTCTTCTTCGATTTCATGAATTTTTCGGAATGGAAACCTGCGAATTTTTTTTCCCTTTTTGTTTTTTGCGGCGTTCGGCGAACCCGTATTATCCAATGGAACAGTTTCACCGGTTTTACCTTGCTGATTTTTCCAATGTTCTTCTTTTCGAAGCGGTTCTTTATATTTTTTATTGGAAATAGGTTGAGAATTTTCTTTCCTCGGATTGGGTTCTTTATGGTTGCGGAGTTGCGGTTGTTGAGTCGCCGGCACCATTGATTTGCCGATACCTCCTGCCGCTTTTCTGTCCGAAAACGCATCCGTGAGAAAAGGATCCGCCATCAATCCTTTTGAAACCATGTGCCGGAACGTCGAATAATTGCCTTCCAGTGTTTTGAATCTTGCGTTGGGCTGAATAATCAACAGATGATCGGCAACACGGTCAACAAAATACCGGTCATGCGAAATAAACAACACCGTCCCTTCAAATTCACGAACTGCTTTTTCCAAAGCCGCTCTTGCCCAAAGATCAAGATGATTGGTTGGCTCATCAAGAATCAGGACATTGGCATCTTCTGCGGACAGTTTGGCAAGAGCCGCTCGGCAACGTTGACCGCCGCTTAAACTCGCCACCGTTTGGAGTTGTTGGTCGCCCGTCAACCCGAATAATCCCAGCAAACTCCGGCGAGCCGGTTCTTCGAAGATTTTTTTATTGACGGGGCGTATTGCGTCCACAACTTGCAGCGAATCCTCCAAAACATGCAATTGCTGATCGAAATAACCGATTTTAAGACCTTGACCGTGAACCGATTTTCCGGAGTCCGGCGTAATTTCATTCAATAAACAGCGGAGCAAGGTTGTTTTACCGCAACCGTTTGGTCCCAGAATTGCCCACCGTTGTCCGCGTTCAATATCGAAAGTTAAATCCCGAAACAACGGTTTTCCCGCAGTAAAGCTTTTGGAAAGTTTTTCGCAACGAAAGATAATATCACCGGTTCGGCTTGGTTTGTTGAAACGCATTGGGGGCGACTCAATTTTTCGCGGCGGGCTGGCGGGAGTTTCCAAGAGCCGTTCCAATTTTTTTCGCCGATCTTCGGCTTGTGCGGCTTTCATTCCATAATGGTTGCGGCGGATAAATTCCTTCGCTTTTTCAACTTCTTCAATATATTTCTCGTAGGTTCGTGTTTGGACGTTGAGGCGTTCTTCTTTAAGAGCCGTGTATTTTGAAAAGTTGCCCGGATAATCATCAATAGTTCCGTGAAACAGTTCCCAAGTCCGGTTGGTAACGCGGTCGAGAAAATACCGGTCATGCGAAACGAGAATTACCGATGCGGAAGTATCTTGTAAAAAATTTTCGAGCCATTCGGTTGCGAGTAAATCGAGGTGGTTTGACGGTTCGTCGAGGAGCATAATATCCGGCTCTTCGAGCAACAGCCGAGCAAGATTCAACCGGTTCATTTCGCCGCCGCTAAGCGCGGAAACCGGTTTGGTAAAATCGCCGTCCGTAAAACCGACACCGTGCAGAATCTTTTCAATACGGTAATCGAGATGATAGGCGTCATGATGTTGAAGCGATTCGTGAATTTTGTCGTATCGGGCGGACAAACGAATCAATTCCGTTTCATCGGCGGTTTGTGCTAATTGATTGGCGAGAAGTTCCGCTTCGTGTTGCATTTCGACAAGCGGAGCCAGCGCCAGTTTTGCTTCTTCGAGAACGGTTTGGTCGGAAACCGTTTCGGGGCGTTGTTCCAGATAGCCGATATTTATTCCCGATGCTTTATCGAGGGTTCCTTTTTCGGATTCTTCACGTCCCGCCAAAATATTGAGCAGGGTTGTTTTACCGCAACCGTTTGGTCCGACCAAACCGACCTTATCACCGGAGCGAAGTTGAAAAGAAACATCCGCCAACACCGGAGCAGCCGAAAAATGTTTACGTAAATGTTCTACCGTTAAAATGACTTCCATGAGGATTTATTTCTTGACCCGCGCCGGCACTTGAAAATAGTCCGCAGATTACACGGATTTTCTGTCCGCAGATTAACGCGGACTATTCTCCTCTGCGTTATCTGCGGACTGTTTTTGAGAAGAGTCGGGATATTAAAATACCATAACGGTATAAGTCAGATTGTGGAATCGATTGATTAATTTCTGTTGTTTGTTGTAGGTGGGGCAAATTTCGCCGCCGCTGTAGATGAGCGTGAAGGGAATTTTATCGCCGATAATTTCCAACGATTTTTTGATTTCGTCCTCAATATTGGGAATAATCACCAGCGAACGCGTAAAACACGGAATGGCAATAATTCCGTTGGCGCCGTTTTTTTTGACATCGTCCAGTGCTCGCCGGAGGGTGATTTCTGCGGTTTCCATGACGCTGTTGTAATCAACTTCGGCAAAAGCGATTTGCGATCCGACCGGAATTTCACCGGCGCAAAATGCGCCTTTTTCCGAGACGTCGTACATGCTGTAAGCGGTTGGGGCGGTTCCGTCGCCGAAATCAATCAGAAAAGGAAGCATACTTACCGCCGCAAGCTTACTCGTTTGAACTCCGATGTTTCTGAAATATTCTATGACGGGGAGGTTGTTGATTTGTTTCACCATATAACCGGAGGATTCCGTAACCACAGCATAAAGATTGGCGATATTATGGGTGGAGATAGCGGTGGTGTAGAATCGGGGGTTAATGTCTCCGTGCATGAACAATAAAATTATTTTGCGGAGATGTTGGTCATCATTTTTGAAGACGTAGCTGGATTCGTATTTGAGCGAAGTATCATTGGAGAGGGTTCCGAAGATGGGAAGTCCGGCGTTTAGTTGGTCGAGTTTTTTGAGAATCCCGTAACCGCTCACATCGTTTGTAATGGGACCCAGCATGAAGATGAGTGCGGGGTCATTTCCTGATTTTGCGGCGGCTTCGGCATAGGCATTTTCGAGAGCATTGTCTAAATTTTCGGGGACAACGGGTTCGGAAATTGCGGTGGTGAAGGTAACATCATCGCTGGTGAGGATGGTGAGGCTTAATTGTTCCATTCCGCCGCTGGCGTTGACCGCGCTTCCCTGAACCGCACAACCAATCACGTCAAACGGAAGAGCCTGATGAAGAGCCGCAATTGTTCCGTTTTCGACGAATTCGAAATAGCAGGCAATGATACCGATTGTATTTTTGAGTAATTTTTTGCCGTCGAGTTGGGCGGTAATTTCTTTTACGGCGACATCAATATCATCAACTTCGTTAGTAAACGCGTTAAACATTGTGAGCATAGGTGTATCCTTTATTTACATAATTAAGAGGGTTACGGCAGCAATTGCCGGAGCAACAATGGCAGGAATTTCGGAGCAAAACACTCCGAAACATTTATCCTGATGTTGAAAACGCTGTTATTTTACCATTATATCTTGTACTGTGTCAAGGGATAAACGTAATATTCCGCTATTGGGATTCATTGACCGGAAATTCCGCAGAATTTTGCCAATAAAAGGCAGGCAATCCTTCGCCAAAAATTCATAAGGTAGGCGGCGGTGGGTGAAAACCCTTAGTCTATCTTGCGATTAACAATTCATAAGGTAGGCAATCGCTCGCCGAGGGGCTTTCACCCATGGTTGCGTCGGCGTCAGCCGACAAATTTTTGTCTTCACACGGCAATCAGAATCTTAACCCCGCAAGGGGTGTGATGTGCATAACCGTCGGTGAAGCGCAGCGAAACCGCCGGATTATGACCCCAAAAAACATAAGCCCCGCATGGGGCGAGATTATCAATCAACACAACCATAATCTCGCCCTTGCAGGGCTTATGTTTTTTAGGATGCGTGATCCGTAGGTTGCGCTTCGCTCCACCTACGGTTATGCACATCTCGTCCCTTGCGGGACTTTAAGGCAACTGTTCGGCGAACAATTGCCTACCTCTTGATTAACAATTCACAAGGTAGGCAACCGCTCGCCGAAGGGCTTTCACCCATGGTTGCGTCGGCATCAGCCGATTTATCATCCTATGCCCTGCAAGGGCAATAGAATCCAGCCCGCCGCAACGCGGCGGGTTAACGTCCCCACACCACAACCTCGCCCTGAAAGGGCAACATATTAGTTGATAGTGTCGCAAGCGGAATTATTGCCGCAACGGTATTAAAACTGAATCTTAACCCCGCAAGGGGTGTAATGTGCATAACCGGCGGTGAAGCGCAGCGCAACCGCCGGATCAAAATCCCCAATTATCATAAAGCCCCGCATGGGGCGAGATTATCAATCAACA